>CAZHUL010000001.1:0-13053 GCA_964535435.1 uncultured Gammaproteobacteria bacterium
TGGAAATAATATAGGAACGGAAGGAGTCCAAGCACTGGCAAACTCAGAGAATTTAAGAAATTTAACGAAATTATATTTGATAGGAAATAGTATAGGAATGGAAGGAGCTCAAGCATTAGCAAACTCAGAGAATTTAGGAAATATAACGGAATTATATTTGGGGGGAAATAATATAGGAACAAAAATACAAGAACAATTAAGACAAGAACATCCTAATATACAATTTATATTTTAGATTTTTTGAGAAGATAAATGTTTATACTTTTACTTTTATTAATTGTGTTCTTTTGTATAGGTTATTTATCTTTGGGTTGATTTATATATTAAAAAATGTTAAATTATTTGAGTGGTAAATCCACTATTTTTATTTTTTAAACGAGTAAAAGTTATAATAAGTCAAAACGATGTATAGATTTTTAATAACTGGGCGAATGCAAAAAAGAAGATTTACTTATTTAATAATTAAAATTCTTATACTAAAAATAATTAGTTATGAAAAAAATTATTGTTTTGTTAGGTATTCCGGGAAGTGGTAAGGGGACTCAGGCTAAACTGATTGCAGAAAATTATAAGTATACACATATTTCTACCGGAAATCTTTTTCGTGCTATTTTGGCAGATGAAAACGCAGACCCTGAAATTGTAAAAGCAGTAGAAAGAATTAAAGAAGGGAAAATGGTTGAAGATGAAGTTGTATATAAATTAGCCTTTGGAGAAATAGAAAAAAAAATGAAAGAAAGTGATGGCGTGATATTGGACGGTGCTGTTAGAAATTTAAAACAAGCAGAAGCTTATAATAAGTTTTTTAAAGACAATAATTGGCAAAATGATATAATGGCAATAGAAATAGAATTAACCGATGAGATAGCCATTGAAAGGCTTTTGAAGCGTCATGAAGGTAGAGAAGACGATAATAAAGAAGTAATTCTTAAGAGAATGATGGACCAAGGAAATTCAAAGATTAGGCCTATTGTGGATTATTACAAAAAATTAGGTATACTAAAAGCAGTAGACGGAAGTAAAGATATAGAAACAGTGACAAAAGAAATAAAAGAAATTTTAGAATAATTATGATGATGGAATTTATAAAACCAAAAGAAGTCCAGATTAAAATTATAGAAGGTGGTAAAATTTTAGGTGAGGTTTTAGAAAAAATTTCTAAAATGGCACAGCCCGGAGTTAGTACTGGAAAAATTGACAAAGAAGCTGAACGACTTATAAAAGAAGCCGGTGGTTTACCAGCATTTAAAGGGTATGGTGGTGATAAGCATAGACAAGGTTTTCCTTGTACTGTTTGTGTTTCTAGAAACCATGAATTGGTTCATGGAATTGCAAGATATACAGACATTCTTCAAGAGGGAGATATTTTTAGTATGGATATTGGAATGCAATGGCCTAGAAAGTGTGGAGAAGGAGAAAACAAAAATGGATATTTTACAGATACTGCTTTAACCGTTGCTGTGGGAAAAATTCCTGGTAAAACACAAGATTTAATGAGTGTTACAAAAAAAGCTTTAGAGATTGGTATTGATAAATGCAAAGCCGGAAATAAATTATCAGATATTGGAGAGGCTATTCAGGATTACGTGGAGCCAAAAGGCTACGGAATTGTACGAGATTTGATAGGTCATGGTGTTGGTTATCATGTTCATGAAGAGCCAAGAGTTCCAAATTTTTATGATTCAAGCTTAAGACGAATTATTTTGAAACCCGGAATGGTTTTGGCATTGGAGCCAATGGTGACAATGGGGGATTATGAAGTTATAACAGCAGAAGATGATTGGACCATAGAAACAGCAGATAAAAGTTTATGTGCCCATTTTGAGCATACTGTAATTATTACAGACGGAGAGCCTATTGTTGTGACAAGAAGACCTAGTGAAAAAAAATATTGAATATGAATATTTTAGGAATAGATTTTGGAACAAGAAGAATGGGATTGGCCGTAAAAAGAAGTGGTGTCGATGTTGTTTTACCTTTTGGTATTTTTGAATGGGAAAATACTGATGTAAAAATGCAAGAACTTGCAGATTTAATTTCTAAAGAAAATTTTGATAAGATTGTAATGGGTTTGCCTGTTGGTTTGAAAAGTGGAGAAGAAACATCAAATTCCGAAAGGGTTAGAAAATTTGCAGATAAATTAAAACTAAAAACAGGATTACCAATTGAGTTTGCGGATGAGAGGTTTTCTTCTCATGAGGCAGATTCAATGGGTGGACAAGCTTATAGAGATGAGAAAGCAGCAATGGTAATTTTGCAGGAATACTTAGCGGAATAAAAATATGTATGCGATTGTTTTGATGCGTAGGGATTTTCGCGAAAATGATCAGATTATAACTTTTTACACAAAAGAAAATGGTAAGGTGGAAGTTTTGGCGCGTGGTGTAAAAAAAATTATAAGTAAAAATTCGGCTAATTTAGAGCCGTTTTGTTTTGTAGATGTAGAAATTTTACAGAGTAAAGAGATGAAATTTTTAGGAAGTGTTCAGACTTCAAATTCTTTTTCTAATTTACGTCAAGATTTCAAAAAGATATTATTAGCACAAGCAACACTTAAATTATTAAGCGATTTAACACAAGAAAATCTTCCAGATAAGAAGGTTTTTATTTTTTTGTATAGTTGGTTGAAATTTTTAGATGAGTTAGAAAATGTTGTGGATTATGTAATGCTTTGTAATGCTTTTATTTTGAAGATGTCTGCGTTGCTTGGATTTTTACCTCAATTAAATTTTTGTGTGCATTGTTCTAGAAAGTATAATGGTGAAAAAAGTTGGTTTTTTCATTTTTCTGGTGGTGGGGTTTTATGTGAAAGTTGCAAAATAAAAAATTTAATTCAGCCTGGGGATTTGGCTTTTTTGGGTTTTATGCGAAAAGATATAATAGATTTGATAATTAGTAAGTTTAGTGATGTTGGAAGTATAGAAAATAGCGAAAATCCAGAAAAAGTTTATAAATTTATAATTCGTTTTTTGGAAAGTTTCAACGAAAAAGAGGTGAAACGGTTAAATTTAGCCTTCTTGTGTTGACAAAAAAAATATTGTATGGTGAAGTATAGGTAGGTTTTATAAAAAATTAATTTGTGTTTTAAAACACAAAGAAAAGTAGGGGGGGATAATGTTCATTTCAATTAAATCTTTTATCTTTTTTTGCTTATCATTTTTACAAATTGGACTTTCTCCAAGTTTGGATGAAATAGAAATGGAAGAAGTTGAACTTGTATGTCATAGTGGAACTAAGCAAGTAGCTTCTTTTGAAGACTCTTCGTTTTTAGAACTAAGATGTGAGCGTGAAGATGGTGTGTGGAATGGCAAGAGAAAATTGTTTTATTTAAGTGGTAAGTTATATACAGATTCGGAATTTTGTAATGGTAAGCTTTGTGGAAAATGGATAACTTATTATGAAAGTGGCGCCATGAAAAGTCTTGGCACATATAAAAAAGGTAAGCCAAATGGAGTTTGGTCAAATTACTATGAAAATGGCAATGAGTTTTCTAAGGGTAAATTTAAAAATGGATGTAAAACTAAAATTTGGTTTTTTTATTACCCTAATGGCGATAAACACGTAAAAGTTTTGGCAAATGTGGATAACTGCACTACAAAAGTTTTAGAAACCTACAAGAAAAAGGAGTAAAAAAATGACACTTGATACAATGGTAGTTCTTTGTACAGGATTGATGATAGTTCAAGCACCAGATCCAACTACATTCTTTTTTGAAAACGAGATGTGGGAATGGCCAGATAATTATACTCAAAGTATAGAACTTGAGTGTGAAAAAGGAACTTTTTTTGATTGGGAATTAGTTGATTTAGAAAGTTTGATAATTTTTTGTAGAAAAGAAGATGGAATTAAAAAAGGTCCCTGGAAAAAATTATATTTAAATGGTAAAGTACAAGTCGAACGATATTATGAAAACAATAGTATAAATGGTATCGAACGAGTTTTTCATGAAAACGGAGTTTTAAATGAAGTTGGTTTAGTTGTAAAAGATGAGTCAGATGGCGACTGGTTTTTTTATGATGAAAATGGTGTGGTTAGAATGGTTGGAACTTTCAATTTGGGATGTAGGGTTGGAATTTGGGTTGTATATGACGAAAAGGGAAATTTGGTAATGGATAGTAGGTATAAGGAATGCAAAAGCATGGGTATAAGTGTGTACCAATAGTTAAATCTTTCAAAATTTAAGGAGAAGACAACTACATCTTCTCCTTTATATATTAAATAATATGAATATTTTTATTGATCAGGCATCACAATTTACAGATAAAACAGTCACAATAAGGGGCTGGATTTATAATATGAGATCTTCTGGGTCTATTGCTTTTTTGCAGGTTCGTGATGGGAGTGATTTTATACAGGCAGTGGTTTCTAAAAGCGAAGTTGAAGAAAGTGTTTGGAATCTTGTAGAAGGGTTAACCCAAGAATCTTCTGTAAAATTAACCGGAAAAATTACAAAACATCCAAAACAAGAAGGTATTTTTGAGATGCAAGTTGAGTTTGTTGAAGTATTCCAAAAGTCAGAAGAATATCCAATTAGTTTAAAGGATCACGGCCCAGACTTTTTGTTAGACAATAGGCATTTATGGCTACGTAGTAAAAAGCAATGGGCTATTCTTAGGCTTCGCGATGTTATTACAACGGCAATTTCTGAATATTTACATCAAGAAAATTTTATACGTGTGGATTCTCCTGTTTTTACACCAAATGCTTGTGAAGGAACTACAACTCTTTTTCCAGTGCCATATTTTGATTTGGGAGATGTTTATTTAACACAATCTGGGCAACTTTATGCTGAAGCTGCAATTGCGTCTGTTGGTAGATGTTATGATTTTGGTCCTGTTTTTCGCGCAGAAAAATCTAAGACAAAAAGACACCTTACTGAATTTTGGATGATGGATGCAGAAAGTGCTTTTGTGGAGCATGAAGAAAATATGGACATTCAAGAAGGTTTGGTAAAATATATTGTGGCTAAAGTTCTAAGTAGTTGTAAAAAGGAGTTGGATATTTTGGAGCGTAATACAGAAACTTTACAAAAAATAGTAGACAAACCTTTTGTAAGATATACATATACAGAAGCTATACAAAAATTAAATGAACTGGGTTCAGATATAAAATATGGTGAAGATTTGGGAAATGATGATGAGGGAATGCTTACAAAAGATAGCGATGTCCCTGTTTTTGTGGAGAGATGGCCGGCAGAAATTAAGCCTTTTTATATGAAGCGCGATGAGACTGGTAAAATTGCTTTGAATAATGATTTGATTGCAACTGAAGGAGGCGGAGAAATTGCTGGAGGTTCACAACGTGAAGATAATTATGAGGAATTGTTGAAAAGAATAAAAGAAGAGGATTTGTCTGAAGATGATTTTGCTTGGTATTTGGATTTGAGAAAATACGGCAGTGTGCCACATTCTGGTTTTGGTTTTGGCTTAGAGCGTTTGGTTCGCTGGATGTCTGGCGTCCAACATGTTCGTGAGTGTATTCCATTTCCAAGAGTTGTGAACAGGGTAAAACCGTAATAAAAAAAGTGTACATTAACAACTAAAACCCAAAAAGGAGAAGAAAGAATGGTCTTATCAATAGATCTGAAAAGAGAATTAAAAAATGATATTCAATTAATAATTCAAAAACTTATTGATTTGTTGGAATTAAAAGGTGTTTCTTATTTCTGTGAAAATCAAGAAATAAGTGAAAAGTTTGTTGACACAATAAAAGGTTTGGAAAGGTTAATTAAGTTTGGAGATTTTCTGATTGGAGAGCTAAAGATAGGACACAAACAATGGCTAATTTTATTATCCATTGTTGAATTACTAGAACAGGAAGAAGGTGAGAATATTGGATAAAAAAAGAGAGAAAATTGTAAAAATTGTAAAAAATGAATTCTATTGTATCTTGCATATTTTACGAAGTATGCAAAAAGGCCACTGTGTTATTTTTAATAAAGATAAAATTTCTAAAGATTTTATTAACATAAGAAATTTGATTAATCTTTTTGGTGTAACTTTTGCTGAAATGGAAATTTCGGATAAAGATTTTGAGGATGTGCAGAATTTTGTACTTTCTTTTTAAATTTATATTAAAACTGACTTAAAAAGTCAGTTTTTTCTTGCGTTTATCCTTGGTATGAAGTAAAATTATAGGAGTTAATGGTTTATACTATTTGAGTTAAAAATATGGAATACAGAACACATACTTGTGGTGAGTTAAAAAAAGAAGACGCTGGTAAAAATGTTAAGCTTTCTGGTTGGGTTCATAGACGAAGAGATTTGGGCGGTTTAATTTTTGTGGATTTGCGCGATAGATATGGGATTACACAAATTGTGTTCAATCCAGACAAGATTGAAAATTTTAAATTGGTAGAAAAATTAAAGTACGAGTTTATTATAAAAATTGAAGGTGAGGTGTTGATGCGTGATGAAAAAAATGTAAACAATGATTTGGGAACTGGAGAAGTAGAAGTAATTGTTTTGCAGTTAGAAGTTTTGAGTGAGGCAAAAACAATGCCTTTTGAAATTTTTGATACTAAAAAAGAAGAAGATGAAGAACTTAGACTGAAGTATAGATTTTTGGAATTGCGTCGTGAAAAATTAAAAAATAATATTTTGTTTCGCGCAAAAATGGAAAAGCACATTCGTGATTACATGGATTCACGTGGTTTTATAAATATAGCCACACCAATTTTAACCGTTTCTTCACCGGAAGGAGCTAGAGATTTTTTGGTACCGAGTAGAATTCATCCTGGAAAATTTTATGCACTTCCACAAGCGCCACAACAATACAAACAACTTTTGATGGTGGCAGGTTTTGATAAATACTATCAAATTGCTCCGTGTATGCGTGACGAAGATCCACGTGCAGACCGTTCACCGGGTGAATTTTATCAATTAGACGTAGAGACAAGTTTTACATCTCAAGATGAATTTTTTGAAATGATGGAACCTTTGTTTGTGGAACTTACGGAACTTGCTGGTAAAAAAGTAATAAACAAAAAATTTCCCAGAATTATATATAAAGATGCAATGAATAAATATGGAAGTGACAGGCCAGATTTGCGGTTTGATATTCAAATTCAGGACATCACAGAATGGGGAAATAAAACAGAATTTAATGTTTTTGCGAGCGCTGAAATTATTAAAGTTTTGGTTGTGGAAGGTGGAAATAAATTTACTAGAAAAGAAATTGATGAAGATTTTACTGATGTTGCAAAGAGAAACCATGCAAAAGGATTAGCTTGGATGAAGTTAGTTGACGGAGTTTTTGAGGGTTCTGTGGTTAAGTTTTTTAAAGAAACAGAATTGGAAGATTTGAAGAGAAATTTAAATTTAGAAAATGATTCAATCTTATTTTTTGTGGCAGATAATTGGAAAACATGTTGTGAAGCTTTGGGGGCGGTTAGAAATTTAGTAGCCGAAAAAATGGAATTAGCAGATACAAATGTTATTGCTTGGGCTTGGATAGTGGACTTTCCAATGTATGAATGGGATGAAAAAAATCAGAAAATAGATTTTGGACATAACCCATTTTCTATGCCACAAGGCGGTCTTGAGGGGTTAAATGCAAAAGATCCTTTAGATATATTAGCTTATCAGTATGATATTGTTGCAAATGGTTTAGAACTTTCTTCTGGGGCTGTAAGAAATAAAGATCCACAAATTATGTATAAGGCTTTTGAAGTTGCTGGTTATTCTAAAGAAGAAGTGAATAAAAAATTTGGGCATATGATAAATGCTTTTGAATATGGGGCTCCACCTCATTGTGGATTTGCTCCCGGAATAGAACGTATGGCTATGCTTTTGCTTGGTGAGAAGAATTTGCGTGCTGTGATAGCGTTTCCAAAAAATCAAAAAGCAGAAGAAGTAATGCTTGGTTCTCCTGCAGAGGTATCAGAGGAACAACTTAAAGAACTTAGTTTGAAGTTGGATAAAAAAGGTTAAAATAGTTATGCAATCTCGGATTCATTTTAAAATAGACCAATTCGAAGGTCCAATTGATTTATTACTTCAGTTAATAGAAAAACAAAAGTTAGACATAAATGAAGTTTCACTTTCGCTTGTGACGGAACAGTATTTGGATTTTGTTGAATTATTGGAAACAGAAAAAGATGCAGAAGATATGGCTTGTTTTTTGATGGTTGCATCTCGTCTTTTACTATTAAAATCCAGAACTCTTTTGCCAGGACTTGTTTTTGAAGAAGAAGACGAACAGAGTTTGGAAAAACAGTTAGAAACTTATAGATTGTTTTTGGAAAAGAGCAAAGAGTTGCAAAATTTGTGGGAAAGTCGTATGTTATCAACAGGAAGAAAAGGAGATAAGATAACTAAACAAACGGATAAAATTCCAGAGAATTTGAAAATTGACAGTCTATATAAACTTTTAGTTAGGTTGATACAAAAATTAGAACCTCCAAAACCTATACCCAAGGCAAAACTACATAAAACAGTTTCCTTAAAAGAACGTATCAATTATTTAAGACAGTTTTTTAAAAGAGGTACAATAATGAAGTTTGGTGATTTATTTTCTTCAAAAAAAGAAAAGGCTGATGTTGTAATAACATTTTTAGCATTATTGGAATTAGTTAAAAACAGAACAATAAGTATAAATCAAGAAAGTGCATTTGGTGAAATAACAGTTAAACATAAATAAAATATGAATTTGGAATCAAAAATAGAGTCTATCTTATTTGTAGTTGGAAGGGGAATTTCTGTTTTGGAAATTATGAAAGTGATAGATGTCAGTGAAAAAGAAGTTATCAATACTTTGGAGGATTTAAAATTAAGATATAAAGACGAAGAATCTGGATTATGTTTAATAACTGATGGATTTTTGTATAAAATGTCTACAAAACCAGAAAATTTAGATGCAATTGAAAAATTTATTTCTGTGGAAATTTCTAGTGAATTAACCAAACCACAACTTGAAACGTTGACAATAATTGGTTATCTTGGCCCAATTACAAAATCGGAGTTAGAAGAATTGCGTGGAGTTAGTTGTGGTATTATTTTAAAAAATTTGATGATGAGAGGTTTAGTTTCTGAAAAAGAAGAAGACAGAGGTTTGTTTTCTTTATATGTTTTGTCTACAGATGCGCTTGGGTATTTGGGAATAAGTTCTGTAGAAGAGCTTCCGGACTATACAAAACTGCGAAATCATGATAATATAAGGAACATTTTAAACAAAAAAGATGAAGAATAGTTATGTTTAATCCGATGGATCCACAAAAAGATTGGACAAATAAAATTAGAGATATTGTTGGAGCAATTTCAATTATCGGAGTTGTTGTTTTTTTGTTTGTCTCACCAGTAATTGGAAGGTCTTTGGACATGGTTGAATTTTCATTTTTTCCAGAATCTGATATATCAAAAAACATTGGGATAAATCTAAAACAAGAGGGGGGAGATATACTTGTTTACCATGAAGTTGCAAAACCAAAATTACCAGAGTTAATAGGTGAAAAAATGATTGATGTTGATAAATTTACAGCAGAAAGTATGATTGTAAAAGATGTAGAAACAGGCATGGTTTTATTTGGAAAGGATGAGTATAAATTTCATGCATTAGCAAGCATCACAAAATTAATGAGTGTACTTGTTTTGTTGGATTATAACTTGGATTTTTCTGCTACTTCTACTGTTGTAAACGATGATATTTTTGAGAGCCACATATTTAGTGGAGAAGTTTTTACTTTAGAAGAATTGTGGAATTTGTCATTGGTTGGTTCGTCTAATAAAGCTATTTTAACGTTGGTTGATACTGTGGACACTAGAGAAGGTTTTGTGGAGAAAATGAATAAAAAAGCACAAGAACTTGGTATGGCAGATACTTTTTTTGTGGAGCCTACAGGATTGGATAGTGGTAATATATCTACCGCATCTGATATAATACATTTGTTAGATGAGGCTTTGTCAAAAAAAGAAATTAAAAATGTTTTACTTGTACCAGAATTAAAAGTTAAAAGTTCGGGTATAAACGCAAAAAGCCACCAAGTATGGAGTACTGATTGGATTTTGCTTAATTGGATTCCAAATAATTTTAAAGAATTTATAGGGGGAAAAACTGGTTATATACCGCAATCTGGATATAATTTTGTAATGCAGGTAAAAGGAGAAAATGACAAACTATTGAATGTTGCTGTTTTGGGTGCAGAGGTTCATGAAGATAGGTTTACAGAAGCAAGAGACATAGCTTATTGGGCTTTTGAAAATTATAAATGGCCGTAAAATTTTTTTGTAAAAAATAATTTTAATAAAAATGTTCATCTCTAATCCTGCAACTTGGTTTGTAAATTTGCCACCAGAAGTGGCTACTTTTTTACTTTCAATGATTCCTATTACAGAACTGAGAGCTTCTATTCCAATTGGAATAGAAGTTTATGGGTTAGCAGTTTGGAAAGTTTGGATAATCGCAATAATTGGGGATATTATTCCGGCATTTTTTATTTTACTTTTAATACCTTACGCTCATAAACTAGCTATAAAATATCAGCTTTTTGGAAAATTTTTAACACATGAATTGGAAAATGCAGAAAGAAAGTTTTCTGGAAAATATGAAAAATATGGTTCAATAGCCTTAATAATTTTTGTTGGGATACCGTTGCCATTTACAGGTTCTTGGACAGCTTCTTTTGCTTCTTTTGTTTTTAATATCCCTTTTAGGAAATCCTTCCCACTTATTTTAATTGGTGTCTGTGTGGCCGCCACAATCGTTACTTTAATTACTCTTTTTGCCGGTAGTATTCTTGGTTGGATTTTGTAATTTTAAAAAATAAATATTTTAAAAAACCACCAAATGGTGGTTTGTTTGTGTTAATTCATTTCTGATGGTTCTGATAATTTTATTAATTCAATCAATTTTTTAACTATTTCTACCACCAGATCTTCAATCATGAAGGTTATTTTTTCGTTAATCGCACCGCCATAACTACTCATGTCCAGTAGTTTTGATAAAATTGGGTTTTTGAGAATTGTTACTAATTCTTCTAATTCTTCTTCACTAAATTGCAGTGTTAAAAAAAGAGCCAAATTTTTATCATGTTCTATGGTTGCGTTAGATGCAAAGGATTTAAGATCTTCTATTTTTTTTTCACTAAAAGATGCTATTTCTTCTGAGAATTGGAGTAATAATTTAGATAATGTGATTGCTGATAAGTTATAAAGATCATAAGTCAAAAAAGTTAATCCTAAAATTTCTTCTGCAAGTTTTATCTTTTTGTCTTTTGGATTATTATTGTCTGACATTTTGCCCTCCTTTAGTTTTAAAGAACCTATATTAAGTTTATCATACTTTTTGTTTTTGCAAATAAAAAAAACCACCTTTTGTGGTGGTTTATATCAATTAATCTAGAGGCTTTTTTGTTAATCTTCTACTTGGGTCGTTGAAACCTAAAGGTTCCGAAGACTCTCCGAATTTTACGCTAAGAGCGGTAATTCCTGTACTAATTTTTTTCATTGCTTTATTGTGGGCGTCTTTACCCATTTTTCCCACTTTTAAAAATAAACCTAGAAATAAAGGATTGGTTTTCATTATAAGAATTATTTGGTCAATTTCTTCTTCTGTCCATTCTTTTTCAAAACTGTCAATTAAATTCTTTTCTGTTAGGCTATTATAATTACTAATTATGGAATCTGAAATTTGTTCTAATGCTGTCATTTCAAATCCACCAGATATTAATCCTTGTCTTGCTAGTTCTTTCATTAGAGCACTCATACCAATAAATTGACTGGAAATCTTACTAGTTAATTCTAAAAATGAAAGTAAAAAACTTATTTTTTCTCTATGCTGACTCATTTTTTTACCTCCTTATTTTGGTAAAGAACACTACATCTACTTAACCATTTTAAACCATTTCTGTCAATTACTTTATAGTTAAAAGTACTATTTCTGGAGGATTTAAAAATCTAGAACGAGCTCCGGTTTCGCCAGTTCCACTACTAACAAATAATTTTACATCTTCGTATTGAGAAAATCCCTGATACCAAGATGTTGGAATTTTGGTTTCTATTTTTCCAAGTGGTCCAATAAAAGGTAGACGAATTTGTCCTCCGTGTGTGTGTCCAGAAAGTAGAAGATCAATATTTTTGTTCACTATTTCTTTTATAGCAAGAGGGTGGTGAATAAGCGCAATTGTAGGTATGTCTTCTGTTCTTTCTTCTAAAATTTTTGTATCTAATTTATTTGCCAAAAGTGAATCTCCACCAAAAAGATAAAATTCCTCTTCGTTTACAGTTATTTTTTCTAAATCGTTAGTTAAATATTTGATACCAAGAGATTCTGCATACCATTTTGTATTTTCGCTTAAATTTGGCAACCAAACCCAGTTTTCGTCTATAGAGCTTCTGCCAACTCCATATTCGTGGTTTCCGTGTATGGCGTAAACTGGATATTTTTCTGCTAAATTTTTTAGTGGATATAAAAATAGATATTCTGAGATGGAACTTCCATTATTCATAATTTGGTCGCCACCAATTAAAACTAAGTCTGGATTTAATTGTTCTATTTTTTCGATAATTTGCCAAATATGTTCATCTTGTTTGTATGGTCCAACTTGAAAATCTGAAATAAAAGCTATTTTTATTTCGTTTTCTATTCCATCTATGTCTAAAGTTTGTTGATTTACAACAAGCATTTTTGGTTCAAAAAAACTTCCGTAAATTATACAGCTTGCAGATAGTAAGAGTATTAAAATAATTGAGGTTATTATTTTTGGGTGTTTTTGTTCCCAAGAATCTTTAATTCTAATTTTATTGTAAAGTAAAATCAAAGCAGGTAATAACAATGCTGTGATTGCAGTAAGAATTATAATGTCAAAATATATGTGCATAGTCTTTTGATTATAGCTTTTTTTGTGGAAAAAATAAACCCCTTTTGGGGTCATTATTCATCTTTGTCTGATTCTTTTAGTTTTTTAAACATATAATAGAAAGAATATGCCATACCACATATTATACAGATACCATCATAAAACATTATTGTAATATTATATAGAAGGCCTAATAATTTTGGTACTAGAAATACTATTGTTAATAACTGAATAATAAATCAATTTTTCAACTAGTTGTA
>CAZHUL010000001.1:13063-20137 GCA_964535435.1 uncultured Gammaproteobacteria bacterium
CTCCTTTATTTGTTGTAGTTTTGTGATCTTCGCCTTGTCTCTACGGGCAAATTCAGACATCGCTTCGATTTTCTATTCCTACACACGACACAAACTCTTATGTCGTTCTTCTGTGTTGTGCCGAAGGAGGGAATCGAACCCTCACACCTTGCGGTACACGATTTTGAGTCGTGCGCGTCTACCAATTCCGCCACTTCGACTAGTATAATTTTCCTTACAATTATATACATTCTTTGCTGTTTTGTCAATATAATGTATAATAAGAATTAGTTTTATGTCAAAAGTAATATCGATTGTAAATCAAAAAGGAGGAGTAGGAAAAACTACAACAGCGATAAACTTGGCTGTGTTTTTGGCTGAAATGGGTAAAGAAGTTCTTATTATAGATATGGATCCACAAGGAAATGCTACGAGTGGACTAGGTTTTGATAAAAGTACTTTAAAAAAACATGTTTATCATGCCCTTTCTTTGGAAAGTAGTTTGGAAGATGTAATTTTAAAGACAACGCATAAACGTCTTTATGTAGCGCCAACAACCCCGGATTTGGCAGGCGCAAATATAGAACTTGTTAATGAAGAAAGACGGGAATATAGACTTGCTGATTTACTAGAAAATGTTTCTGAAAATTATGATTATGTTTTGGTAGATTGTCCACCAGCTTTGGGTCTCTTAACTTTGAATAGTTTGTTAGCCTCACACGAGGTTTTAATTCCCGTCCAAGCAGAGTATTATGCTTTAGAAGGGTTGGGACAACTTTTGGAAACTATAAAGTTAGTAAAAGATAATATAAAACCAGAGTTAGAAATTTTAGGGGCTGTAATTACTATGTTTGATAAGAGAACAAGACTTTCTGCAGAGGTTTTAAATGAGTTATATAAATATTTTCCAGATAGTATTTTTAGAACTGTAATTCCAAGAACAGTTCGTTTGGCAGAAGCACCTAGTTTTGGAAAATCAATTTTACAGTATGATCCTTGGGGAAAAGGTTCAAGGGCTTATCAGAATTTAGCAAAAGAGATACTTAGAAAACATAATATTTAAAATAAACATAAAATGTTAGTGTATTAATTTTTAGTACTTTAACATTTTCATGTTTAATTAATTTTTTATGGCTCTAGGAAAAGGACTTGGTTCGTTAATCCCTCAAAATAAACCAGTAGAAAAAAATACTGTTTTTGGGCCTGTAGAAAAAGTAGTAGATAATAGTCAAAATGAAAATGGTTTAAAATCGGAAACCCAAGTTTGGCAGATTCCAATTTCTGAAATTAGACCAAATGAGGAACAACCAAGAAAGGATTTTTCCCATGAAGATTTGGAAGATATGGTTAGTTCTATTCAACAACACGGGGTTTTGCAACCTATTACTGTAAATGAAAAAAAAGACGGTAAGTATGAATTGATTGCCGGAGAAAGAAGACTACGTGCATCTGAAATTGCTGGCTTTGCGACTGTTCCAGCTATTGTTCGTAAAGTTGAAGATGGGCAAGAAAAACTAGAGTTAGCTTTAATTGAAAATATTCAACGCCAAGATTTGAATTCAATTGAGGAAGCTTTCGCTTTTAAAAGACTTATAGAAAGATTTGGGTTAACACAAGAAGAAGTTGCACAAAGAGTTGGTAAAAAGAGACCAACGATTGCAAATACAATTCGTTTGCTTGGTTTACCAGAAGAAATTCAAAAAGGTTTGATAGACGGTAAAATAAGTATGGGAAAGGCAAGAGCGCTTTTGAGTTTGAAGAGTCCAAAAGAACAATGGGATATGTATCAGAGTATGCTGGGTAAACAGATTTCTGTAAGAGATGTAGAGCAGGCTATTGTTCGAAAAGGTCCAAGGTCTAGAAAAGGCTCTGTTCGTCGCGATCCTAACTTAAATGCAATAGAAGAGCGAATAGAAGAAGCATTAAATACAAAAGTTCGTATAACCCAAAGAGGGGAAAGAGGTTCAATTATGGTGGAATATTATTCCAAAGAAGATTTTAGAGAATTAATAGAAAAACTTTCAAGATTACAATAAATCATCCCTGAGGCTTACCTCGGTGATGATTTATTTAATTTCTTTTTCAGAGTATTTTATTTTTTGTTTGACTCGAACACAGATTTTATCCAACCTGGAATTTTTGATTTCTTGGCATTTTTTAAATGTGTTTTTGCTGTTGTGGTTTTTACAAAACTCAACCAATCTGGATTTGGTCCTTTTCTATTTTTGTTTATTATTATTTCTACTACATCACCATTTTTTAGTTCTGTGTCTAAACTTGCAATTTTATCATTAATTCTAGCAGAATCGCATTTGTTTCCAATATCTGTGTGAATATGAAAAGCAAAGTCCACAGGAGTTGCACTTTCCGGTAAGTCTATAACGTCTCCTTTTGGTGTGAAAACAAAAATTCTAGTTTGTAAAAAATCAATTTTTATTTCTTCTAAATCAGATAGTTGTTTTAACATATCTTTTTGTATTTCTGCTAATTCTTGGGCCCATTGGATTTCTTTTTTTGGAAGTCTGGAACCGTTTTCGTCGTAATGCCAATGAGCCGCAACTCCATAAAGTGCTTCTTCATGAATTTCCATAGTTCTAATTTGAAATTCTACAAGTTCGCCTTCATCAGCAAAAACTGTTGTGTGTAAAGATTTGTAACCATTTGGTTTTGGTTGGGAAATATAATCTTTAATTCTTCCTTTCATTGGTTTCCAAACTTTGTGCAAAATTCCAAGTGTTGCATAACAGTCTGCAATAGTCGGTACAATAATTCTAATTGCCACAAGATCGTAAATTTTTGTAATTTGGTTATCTTTACGAACTAGTTTTTTATAAAAACTATATAATTTTTTGTTTCTACCGTCTACATCAATTATTGGAATATTGGCATTTTTTAAATTTTCTTTTGCTTTTTCTTGTATTTTTGTAAAGTATTCTTCTTTTCCACTTAGTCTTTCATCTCTAATTTGTTTTACACGTCTATATTCTTGTGGGTAAACAAACTGAAAAGCTAAATCTTCTAATCTTCCTTTCATTTCGTCCATACCAAGTCTACCAGCAATTGGTGCATAAATTTCCAGACTTTCTAAGGCAATTCTATATCTTTTTTGCGGTGGAAGTGCTTCTAATGTTTCTAAATTATGAATTCTATCTGCAAATTTTATAATCATCACACGAACATCTTCTGCCATTGCAATAAACATTTTTCGTAGGTTTTCTATATAACGCTCAATTCCACGATATTTTAGTTTCCCAAGTTTTGTAATTCCTTTTACCAAAGAGGCAATTTCTTCTCCAAAGTTTTGTCCTATTTCTTCTAGTGTAACTTCTGTATCCTCTGGGACATCGTGAAGTAGGGTAGCAGTAATAACAAC
Source organism: uncultured Gammaproteobacteria bacterium (assembly GCA_964535435.1). Taxonomy (GTDB): domain Bacteria; phylum Patescibacteriota; class Patescibacteriia; order Magasanikbacterales; family UBA922; genus JAKITS01. The sequence goes on from CAZHUL010000001.1 coordinate 16,416, forward strand.
AGGATCAATTCTCATATCTGCTAAAATATGTGCTGCAGCAAGTGGATGAACAATATAAGGTTCCCCAGACTTTCTAATTTGACCTTCATGAGCGTTTTTTGCAAAATCGTAAGCCAGCTGAACTATTTCTAAGTCAGCGTTTGGCACGTATGTCTTTATTTTTTCAATTAATCCTTCAATTGTCTGCTTTCTTTTTGCCATATTTTTTCTAGTCGTCCTTTAATTCTAGCACTATTTTAGGTGTTTTTGCAAGGATTTTTTGGGTTTTAGTGGTAAAACGTTGTTTAAAATGCTTTAATTTAATAAATTAAACAGGTGTAAATATGCCTATTGACAAAACCTCTTTTTTTTTTGCTATAATAGTTTATTAATTTGTTCTTTAATAATGTTCTGATTTTGGATTTCTTTGTGAGTATTTTACTAAAATAAACATAAAGAAATCCACAAAAGAGTGGATATTCCTCTTTGCCAACTTCGGCGAGGAGTAGGGTTTCTCATTAGAGGAGCCAAGGAGAAAGGGAAATGGATACCCTTCGTTCAACGGCACACTTGCAGAGGGAGATCGGCGACGAGCTCTTCGGCGCTCTGGTCAGCTCCGACAACACGGATGCTGTCCGCGAGTTCGCGAAGAAGCTGCTCGTCAAAGACGTCATGCCGACCAGCTTCACCGCGGGCAACCGCACCTACGACATACTTAGTTTCCTGCGTGGAAACGAGAAGTCGGTGGTCGGCCATACCATGGTCGAGCGAGCCAAGGAGATGAACGCCAACCTCGGCGAGGATGACGGGCAGTACCTGCTGGACAACCAGCAGGACATCCCAGTCGCCTTGCGCGACAAGGTGGTGTTCGTTTTCACGGACTGGCGTCTCCCCGGCGACTCCGACGGCGTCTACTGTGTCTACTGGGACGGCGACCGCTGGGTGCGGAACTGGAACTGGCTCGTCGTCGGCTGGGGCGACGGCGGTCGGGTGCTCCGTCGCAAGTAGGCGCTTGTCGACCTTGGATTCTCGAAACTGGTTCTCGGTTTCTTGGACCCTTGGCGCTTGCGCCTCGCCACAAAAAACCCCGCACGTCAACTGCTTTCGAGCAAACGACGTGCGGGGTTCTTCATTTTTATGGTATCCTATACTAGGAAAGTAAACGAGACAGTCCACGGTTACGGCTTTGGACGGTTGAAATCTGAAAACTTCAATAAGTGAGAGTATGCAAGGTCAAGGCTTTGTGTAGAGTACTGTTGTAGTTTTCCTAAAAATGAAAATACTTGGTGCAATACGCTGGCAGGATAAGTAGGTTTGCAAAAGACCTACTTTTTTATTTTAAAAATAACAAAACCTGTCGAAATAAACAGGTTTTGTTTGTGATAATCTACTAAGAACCACTACCTCAAAATATAATTTAGCAAAGCTCTTTCTCGGATACTCTGGTTCAACATTATAAGAATTTTTTTGTATTTACCCAATGGTAGGCTCTTGTAATTGTTATATTTATTAATATATTTTCTTATTTACAATCCTTATTTGAACATTTTATTTTATCTTTTCCGACTTCTACCATTAAAGATTTACATTTCGGACATTTTTTGCCGGTTGGTTTGTTCCAAAGGGCATTTTCACATTTTGGATATTGATCACAGGCAAAGAAAGTTCTGCCTTTTTTACTTTTCTTTTCTACTATTTCTCCTGTTTTACATTTATTACATTTTACGTCAGTGGATTTTGCAAAAGATTTTATGTTTTTACATTCAGGATAGCCGGAACATCCCAAAAATGCACCAAATCTTCCGTGTTTTAATGCCATCGGTTGCCCACATTTTTCGCACTTTTCATCTACTGTTTCAGCTTCTTTTTTTTCTTCACCGTCTAGTGGTTTGGTTGTTTTACATTCCGGATAGTTTGTACAAGCAAGAAATTTTCCAAATCTTCCTAGTTTTACAACCATCGAACTTTTACATTTTGGACATTTTTCTGTTGATTTTTCTTCTGTAATATCTTTCTTATCTACTTCTTTGTTTTTCAATTCTAAGTTTTTATGGAATGGTTTATAAAAGTTTCTAATTAAGGGAATCCATTCTTTTTTTCCTTCTGCTACTTTGTCCAAATCATTTTCCATCTCTGCTGTAAATGATAAGTCTACAATGTCTGGAAAATGTTTTACAAGTAAGTCATTAACCGTAAAAGCAATTTCTGTAGGTTCTAATTTTTTAGCTTCGTTTCTAAAAACATAACCTCGGCTTTCTATTGTTGCAATAGTTGGCGCATAAGTAGAAGGTCTACCAATTTCATGTTCTTCTAGGGCTTTTACCAAAGTTGCATCGGAATACCTTGCTGGCGGTTCTGTAAAATGTTGCAAAGGATTTACTTTTGAACATTTTAGTTTATCTTTAACTTCAATTTCAGGAAGAGAATCTTCTTTTGTAAGTTTTGGATAAAGTTTAAGCCAACCGTCAAATGTAATAATTTGACCATTTACACGAAAAGAGTATTTTCCAGCATCAATATCAATGGTAGTTTTATCCAGTGTTGCCTCGCTCATTTGTGTTGCAACTGTTCTTCTCCAAATCAAATTATACAATCTGTATTGCTGTGGAGTTAAAATATTTTTTAATGATTCTGGTGTATATTTTGCATTTGTTGGACGGATTGCTTCGTGGGCTTCTTGTGCGCCCTTTGATTTTGTTTTATATCTTCTTCCTCCACTTGAATATTCTTTCCCATATTCTTTTTCAATAAAATCAACGGCTTCTGAAATAAATTTTTCTGAGATAGATAAAGAGTCTGTACGCATGTAGGTAATAAGACCAGTCATTCCTTGACTTCCAAGTTTTACACCTTCATAAAGTTTTTGGGCAGTACTCATTGTTTGCTTAGCAGAAAAACCCAAACTTTGGTTTGCCTTTTGTTGAAGTGTGGAAGTTGTAAATGGGGGAGGTGGACTTTTTTTTGCTTTTTTCTTTTGAACAGAAGAAACAATATAAGTTTCTTTCTTTAAATTATCAACAATTTCATCTACTTGTTTTTTTGTTTTTAAGCCCATTTTACCAACATTCTTTCCTGAAATAGAAGAAAGTTTGCCTTCAAATTCTTGGCTTTTTTCTTTGGAAAAATTTCCTGTAATACTCCAATATTCTTCTGTTTTAAAAGCTTGTATTTCTCTTTCTTTTTCTACTACAAGCCTAACTGCCACAGATTGAACACGCCCAGCACTAAGTCCACGAACAACTTTTTTCCACAAAAATGGAGAAAGTTCGTATCCTACAAGCCTATCTAAAACTCTACGAGCTTGTTGTGCATCTACTAAATCTTGATTTATGTGCCTGGGTTTTTTTAAAGCTTCTTCAATTGCGTGTTTTGTGATTTCATGAAAAACAATCCTTTTTGCTTTTGTAGGATTTATATTTAAAACTTGAGCTAAATGCCAAGAAATAGCTTCTCCTTCTCGGTCTCCATCGGTTGCAAATATAATTTCATCACTATCTTTTGCGTATTTTTTTAAAGTATTTACGGTGTTTATCTTGTCTTTTGAAATTTCGTATTCTGGTTCAAATGTATCACCTTTTATGTCTATCCCCATTTTATTTTTTGGCAAATCACGGATATGACCAAAAGAAGAGGTTACATTAAAACCTCTACCTAAATATTTTTTGATTGTTTTTGCTTTTGTTGGAGACTCTACTATTACTAATTTTGAACTCATATAAAGTACAGCATAATTAAAAATTAGG
>CAZHUL010000001.1:20147-50961 GCA_964535435.1 uncultured Gammaproteobacteria bacterium
AGGTTACGTTAAGTCTTGATTGTGTAGTTCATGTTTCCTAGATTTTGTACAATTCCACGTAGCTCCATCATTATAAGTGTACTACTTACAGTTGAGTTTGATAGTTCTGTTTCGCGAATTATTATATCTAAATGTTTTGGTTCTTCGGATAAACAATTAATAATTCTTTCTTCTATGGGATTTTCTGCTTGTGGTTTTTTTATTTCTATTTTTTCTTTTTTTGTAATTTGTAAAATTTCTAAAATATCTTGGGAAGATGTTACTGGGTGTGCACCATTTTTTATTAAATAGTTTGGACCTTCTGCGGTTAGAGAAGTGATATTTTGTGGAATTGCAAAAACTTCTCTTCCAGAATCAAGTGCAGATTGTGCTGTAATAAGTGAGCCAGATTTAATTGGTGCTTCTATTACTACTGTTCCTAAAGACATTCCAGCGACAATTCTGTTGCGTTGCGGAAAGGAAAAATTGGTTGGTTCTGTGTTTGGTGGGTATTCAGAAATTATGGCTCCACCAGATTCCAAAATTTTTTTCGCTAATCCTAAGTGTGAATGCGGTGATATTGTTTTGTCGTCTATTCCACCACCCAAAACTGCTATTGTGTGTCCGCTTACTTGTAAAGTCGCCATGTGTGCTTCTTTGTCTATCCCATAAGCTAGACCACTTACAATTGTCATGTCTCGGGCTATCTCTGGAATTATTTTGTAGACAACTTGTCTGCCGTATTGAGTATATTTTCTAGTTCCAACTACAGCTAAGTTTGGTAATTCTTTTTTAAGATTTCCACGAACAAATAATGCAAACGGAGGATCGTAAATTTGTGAAAGTTGTTCCGGATATTCTTCTTCTCCAAAAATTATAACACGAATGTCTTCTTGAACAAGAATTTTGTTCATTTTCTCTTCGTTTATGTTTTTGCGCCAATTTAGAAAATTTTCAATTGTTTTTGGTCGCCAACCCAATAAGTGAGTATCCCCAGAATCCCAAAAGTTTTTGGCAGAACCAAAAACTCTTATAATATCATTGTATTTTTTTAAACTAAAACCATGGTAGTGGGCTAGTATAACTTCTGTACGCATTTTTAAAATAATTTTCGTATTTCGTAAATTGATTCATCAATTACTTTTGAAAGTTTACTTTTTTCTAATATACCAAATTTTCCTAAAACGAATTTTGGTGTATTTTGCATTTTCTTTTCATTTTGACTTGCGATTCCAACCCTAACGCGATAAAAATTTTCTGTTCCAATTGAGTTGATAATAGATTTTACTCCATTATGGCCTGCATGGCCTCTGTTTATCTGTATTTTTATTTCTCCTAAAGGTAAATCTTTATCATCGTGAATCACAATTATATCTTTAGGTGGTATTTTGTAATAATGAGCTAAAAGTTGAACAGCCTGTCCAGATAAGTTCATAAAAGTCATTGGTTTGGCTAGAATTATTTTTTCATTATTTTCTGTAAAACCAATTATTTCCGCATTAAATTTTTTGCTTAATTCCCAATTATTTAATCCTTTGGCTTCTGCTACATTATTAAATAGATTGTCTAAAATCATAAAACCCACGTTATGACGTGTTTTGTTGTATTTTTTTCCTGGGTTGCCCAATCCCACGATAAGTTTCATAATTTATTAATAATAAACTAACTTTTATTTTTAATTAAGCGAAGTGTAGCTTGAATAATCTCGTCTCTGATTCACAAAATTTTTTAAAACAGAAACCAATCCTTTTCACCTTACCTTTTGCCACCAAAAGGTAACTAAAAGTGCCGAACGGTTGACAATTTTAGGCTTAATTTTTTCTAAAAACTTATTTAACTCACCGCAATTCGCTACGTTCGTTATTTTTGTATTCTCAAAAAACATAAGTTTTTAGAAAAAATCAGTCCAAAAATTTCAAGTGTTCGGAAGGTTAGAATTAGAAAAAAGAAGAAAATTTTATTGTAAAATTACATTTTTGTTTTTCTCAGTTTAATTATAACTGGTGTTCCCAAGAAGTCAAACTGTTCTCGTAATTTATTTTCAATAAAGTTTACATAAGAACGGTGCAAAGAAGTTCTATATTTGATAGCTAATTCAAAAACCGGTGGGTTGGAATCAATTTGTTTGAAGCCTAAAATTTTTGGCTGTCTTGTTCCTTTTCCACGAGATGGTTTATGTGTTTTTATTATACCATCCATAAATACTTTTAACGCACCTCTTGAAATAAAAGTATGTCTCGCGTTCCAAATTCTAATAAGTTCTGGAAAAAGTTTATGTGTTTTTTCTCCACTTAACCCACTTGTAAATATAATAGGCGCAAAGTCTAGATGAGGAAAGTTGGCGTAAATAAGTTTTTTCACTTCTATTTGGTGTTTTTCGCTGTTGTCTTCTGCAAGATCCCATTTGTTTAAAACTATGATAACACTTTTTGCTCTTTTTTCTAATAGCCCACCAAGTTGTTTGTCTTGGGATGAGATGGGGTCAGTACCATCTAAAACAAATAAAATTAAATCTGATTTATCAACAGAATCTATACTTTTTATAATTCCTTTTCTTTCTAGAAATCCGTCTACTCTTGCTTTTCTACGGATTCCAGCTGTGTCTACAAAGTTTAAATTGTATATTTTTTCTTCACCACCAACTTTTTGTATGTAAGTAACAAGAGTGTCAAATGGTTCACGAGTTGTGTGTGCCATATCACTTATAATCACTTTGTCTTCTCCAATAATTTTATTGAATAGTGAAGATTTACCAACATTTGGTTTGCCAATTATAGTAATGTTTATAATATCTTTAATTTCTTTGTAATCTTTCGGCTTAAGTTCTATTGTTTCTAAAGTTTTGTAAAGTTTGTCTAAAAAGTCTCCGACATTTCTTCCGCTTGTTGCAGATACAGAAAATGGAGCACCAAAACCAAGTTTGTACCATTCTTTTTCGTTGGCTGCTAGTTCTCTTTCTATTTTTGTGCTGTCTACCTTATTTGCCAATAACATTATTGGTTTATCTTTGTATTTTGTTAAAAGTATTTTTGCAAGTTCTCTTTCTTGTGGAAGGATTCCGGTGTGCGCATCTGTAATAAAAAGTATTACGTCTGCTTCTTTTAAAGCTTTTTCTGATTGTTCAATTATTTCTTCTTCTAATAAAACATCTTCTGAAAAAGTAAGTCCACCTGTGTCTACAATTTTTACTCTTTGACCATGCCAATACATTTCTCCCTCGTTTCTTGTTCTTGTTGTACCGGCAATTTTTGAGACGAGTGCTTTTTCTTGCTCTATTAATTTATTAAAAAGTGTGGATTTACCAACGTTAACACGGCCAACAAGCGCTATAGTTGGTAATTGTGTGTCTAAAATTTTGGCTGGTGTCGGCATATTTTTTAGTGATGAGTTTATTCTTCAAAGTCTGTACCCAAGATAATAAGAATATCACTACTAGAGGCAAAAGTCAAGCTATTTGGCGGTTTTCTGATTGAAATTCCTAACTCCTCTTTTAACGCGTTTGCTGTGTCTGTTTTTGTATCATTTCCTATGATATAAATACCACTTAATAAATAGGGTCTTTCTTCTGTGTTTCCAAGCTCTCCAATATTGAAACCTTTTTTTTCTAACCTACTTTCTATACGTGCAGCCATTCCTGCCACCCAAGTTCCATTTTGTATCTCTATTGTGGCATCTCCATAATAATTTGGTGATTCTTGTGTTGCTGATATTATTTGTGGTTGTTGTGTTTCTGCGTTAAAAATATTTGTGATTAGATTGTTTATCTCATCAAAATTTCCAGTTTTTGGCTGTAGCATATAAGCTCCGTTTTCTCCAACTGTGTTTTCTAAATAACCATCTGTACTATTATCTAAAACAAAAGTTTTGATATTTTTTGTGTCTAAATCTTCTTTTATAATTTTCATAAAAGTTACAATGTCTGCAAATTGCATATTAGTAGTGATGTGTTTGTCTAACGTTGTAATAATATTATAAATTTTAAGAGGGTTGGCTAGTGTGGAAAAAGAGAAAACTTTTTCTTTTAAAGCTAAAATTACTTGTTGTTGTCTTCTTGCTCTGGCAAAATCAGAACCTTCTCCGTTGTTGCCGTGTCTAGATCTGGAATATTCCAATGCAGTTTCTCCATCCATTTCTACGACACCCTGTTTAAATGAAATTGTTTTGTACAAATCGTTTGGAGCTGGATACTGATTATCTGTAAAAGAATTTTCTACATTAACTTTTAAACCATCAACCTCATCTATTACTTCTTCAAAAGCTTTAAAGTCTAAGCGAACATAGTATGGAATGTCTATATTAAAAGTTTCAGAAACAACTTCTGTGGCAAAGGCGCCACCCCAATTTGCTTTTTGTAATTCACCAAAATGATTTGCATGATTTATTTTCCACCAACCTTCTCCTTTTATATAAATTCCCAAATCTCTGGGAATGGAAATCATTGCAACTTCACCTGTGGATGGTTTGAAGCTAGCAATTATCATTGTGTCTGTAAGGTAGGGACCATCGTGTCCAAGCCCACCCATTCCCAAAAGTAAAATATTTACTCTATCATTTTTTACACCGGCTAGTTTTACTTCTTTGCTAAATACAAAATATTTTAATCGTTGAAAAATTCCTTCCGGTTGTTTAGGCTCGAGTGTAATAGGATCATAATCGTTTGGATTATTCGTACTACTTGAAATTACATTTCGAGTAATTAATCCACTCAAAAATAAGACAATAAAAATAACTAAAAATAAAAAAAACTTGGAACTTTTTTTGCCAGGTTCTTTAAATTTAAGTTCTTGTTCGTCTTCTTGTAAAATAAAATTGATGTCAGTTCTCTGCATATAGAATTATTATAGGGTAAATTATCGTATTTGGCAATATGATAATGTCTATTTTATTATTTTTCTTATTTGTTGTATAATGTATTTATATGCCAGAACAAATTACAGAAAAAACTTTAATTGGGGATATCCAGCACGAATGGACTATCCAAGAATATGAACAACGAAGTCGAAGTAGGGTTTGGTATGTTTTGGCAATTGTTTTTGGTATTGGAATGATTTTGTTTGGAATTTTTACCGGAAACTTTCTTTTTTCTTTAATTATTATTTTATTTTCTATTATTTTGTTTTTACAATCTCATCAACCAGCCCCACAAATTTCTTTTAAAATTTCAGAACTTGGTATTATTGTTGGAAATAGATTTTATCCTTTTTCAGAATTAACAGAGTTTTTTATTGTATATAATCCCTTGGAAGATGTAAAAACTTTGTTTATAGAAACAAAAAGTGTTTTGCGACCTATTTTAAGAGTTCCTCTTTTAGACGAAAATCCACTAGAGATAAAACAGATTTTGAGCCAATATTTATCCGAGAATATAGAAAAAGTGGAACCTTTGTCTGATAGGTTAGCTAGAAACTGGAGAATTTTATAAGAATAATTCAAAATTAAAAAAACACAAGGAAACTTGTGTTTTTGTTTGGATGGTTGACTTTTAACATGTTTTGAGTTATAATTTTTTTGTATTTAGGTAATAAGCTCTTGTCGTTCAATGGATAGGACACTAGTTTGCGGAACTGGCGATGCAGGTTCGATTCCTGCCAAGAGCACAATGGGAAAGAATTAATAATTAAGCTTTAGAAAAAATCAGTAGAGATACTGGTTTTTTATTTATACATAATAATTTTATCCGCTTTGTTGACGATTATATTTTGTGGTATTATTAAATGGTATTATATCTTTATTTATATTTCAATACATATAGTACTATATAATGAGTAATTTATGTAAAAATAATAATATCCACTTTTAAAAATATTAAAAATAATTATTAATTAGTAAAAAAATCTATGAAAAAAAACTTTAAGGTTTCAGCAGTCATATTGAGCCTTGTACTTACACTTGGAATAGCTGGGCCTACTACCACATTTGCGGCAACAGACCCAGAATTGGGTGCAACAGCAAATTTCTCTATCATTGCACAAACTGCAATCACAGGGACAGGAACTATATCTGGGGACGTTGGGTTAAATAGTACTGGTGCTGGAATTACAGCATTAACTAGTGTTATGGCAGATGGTACAATTTACTCTACTGATGGGGTTGCACCAGGATTGTCAATTTTAGCTCCAGCTGTTCAGGCTAATCTTTCAACCGCGAATGATAATATATCAGGTCAGGGTTCAACAGCCAGTATCGGTCCTGTTCTTGATGGAGAAACTCGTACGGCTGGTGTTTATGATATTGGAGCTGGACGATTAAATGGTGGTGTTCTTACTCTTGACGGGCCTGGTATATACATATTTAGAGCATCAAGCGATTTGGTATCATCTGGTACAATTAATTTAACTAATGGTGCAAGAGCTTGTGATGTATATTGGCAAGTTAACACCCTAGCGACTATCAATGGGAGTTCATTTGTAGGAACAATTATCGCTGGAACTGGTGTTCATTTCGGTGCCAATGTTACTTTAGATGGTAGAGCTTTGGCATTGGGTGGTGATGTGACATTACTTAACACTACAATTTCTGGACCAACATGTGCAACTCCTTCTGTTCCAGTGGTTGAACCAATCGTTACCTCAACACTTCCAGTGGTTGAACCAATCGTTACCTCAACACTTCCAGTGGTTGAACCAATCGTTACAGTAGTTCCTAAATTACCAGATACTGGGCTTACTTCTAGTGATAATAGCGACACCACATGGAATATTATAATCCCGTCTTGTCTTTTTGTTGTTTTAATTTCATTTTATTTAGTTCGAAGAAAACAAGTAAATAATTAAGTTAAGTATTTAGTCATTTAATTTGTTGTATGTTTGTTTATAGAAATAGAATAAGTACATATTTATTAATGGTATTGATAGTCTCTTCTCTTTTAACCGGTTTAATCAAGCCAGTTGACGTGTCCGCGGTGGTACCGCCAGACCGTACATTTGGAATAACAGATACTTACTCTGTTTATGGTCATGCAGGTATTACAAATGCTGATGCAGGGACTCGTGTCTGGGGAAATGTTGGTGATAATAATGTTGGCCATGCTGGTTTTACAGCTATACAAGTTCCAGACGGAATAATAGATGATACAACTGCAAATGGAACTTTAATTGAAAATGATGCTTCTTCAGTATATGACAGTTTGATGTCAGCTACTCAGGGGACTCCGGCTGGAGTCGTTACAAGTCTTGATTTAGCTGGGACTCATACTGTAGCTAATGGCAATCCTATCACACCAGGTGTCTATAATGTTGGAGCGACAACATTAAATGGAGATGTAGAACTAAGTGGCGCAGGTGTTTATATCTTCCGAAGTAGTGCTAGTCTAACTATTGCCACTTCCGGTGGTACAATGACTTTATCTAATGGAGCTACTCCGTGTAATGTATTTTGGGCAGTTCCAGTTTCTATGACGATTGGAACAGGATCTCACATTGAAGGAACGATTATAGCACAAACTGGTCTTATATCACTTGGAACTGGCGCAAGTTTGGTGGGTCGGGCAATTTCTCTGGTCTCTCAAGTGACATTGGATAACAATCAAATCACCGAACCAACATGTACACCCGTTCCTGCCACTCTCCATGTCATTAAAACGGTAATTAATAATAATGGTGGAACAGCTGTTGCATCTGATTTTACACTTAATGTTTCTGGCACAAATGTTTCTACAAGCTCATTTGCTGGCTCCACTACTGGCGTGGACGTTACGTTGGACGCCGGTTCTTATGAAATAACAGAGCCAGTTGTCCCTACTGGCTATTCACAAACAGGTTCTGGTGATTGTTCAGGAACAATTGTGGCAGGTGAAACTAAAACATGTACTATTACTAATGACGACATCGCACCACAACTTATTGTGAATAAAGTCGTCGTCAATGATAATCTTGGTACCAAGGTTATTTCTGACTTTCCTTTATTTATTGACAATGGTAGTGTGGCATCGGGAGTTGTGAGTTCTACCTCAGTGGGATTGCACACAGTTTCTGAAAATTCTGATTCTGGCTATACATCTACTATCGGTGGTAATTGTGCAACAGATGGCACGATTACCCTTGCATTGGGGGATGTAAAGACGTGTACCATTACAAATGACGACATTGTACCACTTCCACCACCTACATCAGGTGGTAGCTCATACTTTCTTCCTGTGCCACCTATTATTGATGTGGTAAAAGTACCAAGTCCTTTGGCTCTTCCAGCAGGTCCTGGTACTGTAATGTATACCTACACACTTAGTAATATTGGGACTGTTCCTGTAACTAATATCACAATGGTTGGTGATACTTGTAGTCCTATTATTCGTATTTCTGGAGATGCTAACAGTGATAGTAGACTTGATGTGAATGAAACATGGATTTATACGTGTTCAACAACATTATCAGAAACTCACACAAACATAGTCACTGCAGTTGGGTGGGCTAATGGTATGAATGCAACTGATATTGCAAATGCTACAGTCGTTGTGGGTATTCCTGTAGTACCACCACTGATTCATGTGACAAAAGTTCCAAATCCATTAGTACTCTCAGCTGGAGGAGGAATCATTACTTATACCAATAAAGTTACCAATCCTGGAACGGTCGCACTATCTAATATTAATCTTACTGATGATAAGTGTGGACCAGTGAATTATATTTCTGGAGATACGAATAATAATTTAAAACTTGATATCACTGAGACGTGGACTTATACTTGTCAAACAAAACTTACTAAAACTACAGTGAATACAATCACTGCAAGTGGAGAAGCTAATGGTCTGATAGCAAAAGATTTTGCGATTGCTACTGTTGTTGTATCTACTACTTCAACCACTGCAGTGGTTCCTAAACTGCCCAATACTGGGCTTTTGCTAAGTGAAAATAATATTCTAAGGAGTATTATTGTACAGACTGGCATTTTTGCAATTTTGACCATCTTGTATTTTGCTCGAAAAAAAGTAGCTTAGTGTAAGTATCGGGAATAAAGAGTAAATAAATGCCAGACAAAAATTTGTCTGGCATTTACGGTTATTATTTTTTTGCAAAAGATATGCGAACAAAAATTTTATCAAAACGAGGGTTATTGATTGCTATTCCTACTGGGTTCGTTCTTTTTCTAGTATTCATTTTTTCTTTTGTTTCAACAAAATCAATGACAGACAGTTCTATATTACCTGTTGAGAATGATATCACCTTCTCAAATCAAGAGCAGGTGAATGTAGGATTGCCTGTGCGTCTTAGGATTCCAGTAATTAAGGTTGATTCTACTATTATTCCTGTGGGGCTTACAGCTGACGGTGCTATGGATGTTCCCAAAGATCCTGCCGAGGTGGCATGGTATAGCCCTGGGACAAGTCCTGGGATGATTGGTAGTGCTGTTATTGCCGGGCATTACGACTGGGTAAATAATATGGATGCGGTGTTTGATAATTTATATAAATTGCGTAAGGACGATAAGATATTTGTTGAAGATGAAAAAGGGGAAATATATACGTTTGTTGTGCGTGAAATAAAAATATACAACAAAGATGCTGAAGCTTCAGATGTATTTATATCAAATGATGGTAGTTCCCATCTTAACCTTATCACTTGCACAGGAAGTTGGAATAAGACAGAAAAAACTTTTTCAGAGCGACTCATAATATTTACTGATAAAGAAAATTAGGTAAACAAAAAAACCAGTTTTACTGGTTTTTTTGTTTATTATATTAAACCTTAATTGTAATTAATTAAAAAACTATACATTCCCATACTACAAAGTCCTCGAAGTGATTGTCCTGCTTTTGGTGTTCCTAAATCAATAACTTCTTCTCCTGTTGGGGATAATATTTTTTGGAAACCAATCGATTGAATAACAAGTGATGCTGAACAATCATAGGTTCTTTTTGTTTTAACTATAAGTTTTGTAGGAATTCCAGCTTTTGCTGTAGAAACTTTTGGTGAATAACCACCTTTTGCATTTATGGTAATGTATTGAACTACATCTTTTATTTCGCTATTTTGTGATGTCTCATCTGAACTTGTATTTTTTTTAAATATTGAGTTACCAAAAAATACAATACCAAGACCTAAAATAAGAATAAGTGTAATAATAATTGAAACATTTTTATTCATAAAATAACTATATGTTGAATAATGGTTTTATAATACCAAGACCTGCAAGCCCAGAGAGAAGTGCAAATAATCCAAGCCCTATAACAACAACACCTGCAGATTTAAAAAACAAAGGAGCATATTTTCCATGAGCAAAAGAGGCCGAACCAAACGAAAGGAGTATTAACATTGGCAATGTTCCAAGAGCGAAAGCAAGCATCAAAAAAAGTCCAGATAAAAATGATCCACTTCCTAATGCAGAAACTTGCATTGATTGTGTAAAACCACATGGCAAGAAAAATGTACCAAACCCAATGATGAGTGGAGTAAGTGTTTTGTGTTCAATTTTTTTAAAGAAATTGAAAATACTTGAAGGCAATGCAATTTTATTTTTTGCAAACACACCAACTAAGTTTAAACCAAGTAAAAGCATTACCATAGATGCCACAAGTCCCAAGATTGCTGTGAAGATAAAACTAATACCAATAGCACTTCCAACAGCTCCAAGAACCCCTCCCAATATCGCAAAACTAAACAGTCTTCCTGTATGAAAAAATAAGAAAGTTTTAGTATCACTTACGTTATCTTGCGATACTTTTGCGGAAAGTGATAAGACTAAGCCACCAACTATAGCTAGACAACTTGAAACAGAAGCTATAAGACCAATGATAAAACTTGTTAATGGTGTTATTTGACCACCGATACCAAGGTTTAATATTCCTGATTTTTGGAGTGTAAAAAAAATTATTAAGAATACAAGCCCGATAGGTAGAGCTTTCCAAATAACATCATCACTTTGTTTTTCTTTTACGGATTTTTCTATTGATAAGGTATAACCATTTGGTTTTATTTTGCTTGTAAGTTCTTGGGCTAACATTAGAGAGTCTTGGTCATCATTAGTTTCAATTTCAACAGTTTCCTTTTTTAAATTAACCCGTACATTTTTTACAGAACTTTGTTTACCCAAAACATCTTCAATCAAGATTTTGCATGATGTACAATGGAGACCAGAAACGTGGAATACGTGTGTTTTCATATTCATAATTTCTTACTTTTAATTCGTAATGAGTTAGATACTACTGATACACTAGACATGGACATAGCAAATCCTGCGAACACTGGTGATAGAAGCCACCCAAAAATTGGATAGAATAGACCACTAGCAAGAGGAATACCCACAATGTTGTAAATAAATGCCCAGAAAAGATTTTGTTTAATACCATGCATGGTTATTTTTGAAAGTTTGATTGCTTTCACAAGTTTTGAAATGTCTCCTCCAAGAAGAGTAATTCCAGCTGATTCTATAGCTACGTCAGTTCCTGTACCCATTGCAATACCTACGTCGGCTTGGGCAAGTGCCGGAGCATCGTTTACACCGTCACCTGCCATTGCAACAATTTTACCTTGTGATTGAAGTTCTTTTATTTTTGCCAATTTGTCTTTTGGTAATACATGGGCGACCACATCATCGATATCAACAAGAGACGCTATATATTTTGCGGTTTTTTCGTCATCTCCGGTAAGCATAACCACTTTAATTCCAAGTTTATGAAGATCATTAACCGCCTGTTTAGATTCTAATTTTATTTCATCTGCCACCATTACAAACCCAAGTACTTTTTCTTTTGTTGCGATTATAACAGGAGTCTTTCCTTGAGTAGTAAATTTTTCAATTTTAGATTTGTTAAATATTATATTTAGCTCTTCAATAAGTTTTGTATTACCAACAAAGTATTCAGTATCTTTGATAGATCCTTTTAAACCTTTACCTTGGAGACTTTTAAAATCCGATACATTTTCTGTTTGTATTTTTTTCTTTTGCGCATAATGTACAATAGCGTGAGCAATCGGGTGCTCTGATTTTTTCTCAAGTGAGGCAAGGATAGATATAAGTTCTTTATCTTCAAGATCTGAAAGATTTTTAATATCAGTTAGAGTTGGTGTTCCAATAGTGATTGTTCCAGTCTTGTCAACAATAACTGTATCTACTTTGTGAAGTTTTTCTAGAGTTGCCGCGTCTTTGATTAGTATTCCTTCTTTGGCACCTTTGCCAACTCCTACAATGATAGCTGTAGGTGTAGCAAGACCAAGAGCGCAAGGGCAGGCAATAACTAAAATACTTACAAATGATACAAGACCAAATGACAAAGCCTGTGAAAAACCCATATAGCTATTACCAATTAAAAGCCATAAGCCCAAAGTAAGAAAAGAAATTACAAGTACAATCGGCACAAAAACAGCAGAAATTTTGTCAGCGAGTGCTTGAATTGGGGCTTTACTTCCTTGAGCTTCTTCAACCATTTTTATAATTTGAGCAAGAAGTGTTTCTGAACCAACTTTTGTAGCTTTAAATGTAAACGAACCACTTGTGTTTATTGTGCCTGCAACAACACTACTGCCAACTTTCTTTTGGGTAGACATTGGTTCTCCTGTTACCATTGATTCGTCAATATATGATGAACCTTCAATTATTTCTCCATCAACAGGTATTTTTGCTCCTGGTTTTATTATTATGACATCTTCGTGTTTTACATCACTAATTGGAACTTCAAATTCTTTTCCTTTGCGAATTATTATGGCTGTTTTTGCCTGAAGATTTAGAAGTTTTTCAATTGCGTCTCCAGTTTTTATTTTAGAACGAGCTTCTAAATATTTCCCTAATGTAATAAAAGTAATAACAATTATCGTTACGTCAAAATATGTGTGGAAAACATTTGGTAGGGACTTGAGTAGTGTCGTTCCAAATGCGCTAACAACTAAACTGTATGTAAAAGCGACAGAGGTTCCCAATCCAATAAGAGTATCCATATTAGCTTTGCCATAGCGTAGGAATCGGTAAAAACCCATAAGATATGGCTGGCCAACTACAAACAATATGTATGTAGCCATAATTGGCAAGAGGTAACGAAAAAAATCAACCAAAAATAAAGGCATTTCGGAAATAACACCAAGTTGCGAAAAAATATCCCAACCCATTACAAAAACACTTACTATTGCAAGTGGAATTGCAGAGATAAGTTTTGTCTTCATTTTTTTAATTTCGGCAAGTTTTTCTTTTTTTGATTGGTTCACCCCAAGATGTTTTGCATGCTCATCTCCCGTCATCCCCATTTCTTTGGCAGTTATTGGAACAACTATGGAATATCCTAGTGGTTCTAACTTCTTATTAAAAGATTCCGGATTTGTTTTAGTTTCATCAAAAGAAATTTTTACGTTTTCTGTGCCATTGTTTACGGAGATTTCTTCTACTCCGTCTATTTTTTTAATTGTTTTTTCTATAATGACGGCGCATGAAGCACAATGCATTCCTTTTACGGCAAAGGTTTGTGTGTTTTTCATTTTATTTCATGTTATATATTTTTAATAATTCTTTGATGGATCCTTCTTTGTCGGTATTAATCCTTTCTGTAAGGCAAGATTCAAGGTGACCTTTTAATAATTCTTTTCGGGCACTATGAAGAAGACCTACTATACTGTCGATTTGTTGAATAACCTCGGGACAATAGCGTCCTTTATTTATCATTTCGGGTATTTTGGCAATACTTCCGATTGCCATATTGATAACTTTTCGAGCCTTAATGTTCGGCTCACCATGTTTGTGTATATTTTGTTTTACCATATACCCTAGAGTATAGGGTATATATTTTATGGTGTCAATACAAAAGTTATTCACAGACTTTGGACATGTTCTTGTTTTATCTTTATTTGTTTTAAAATTTTTTGGTAGGTGATAGAATATATACGCTATGAATATAACCTTAGAAACACCAATACAATCTTTGAATAAGGTTGGCGAACAGTTGGGCAAAAAATTTGAGAAATTGGGCATAAAAAATGTTCGTGATTTGTTATTTCACTTTCCATTTCGTTATGAGGATTATAGTAAAATTGTGGAGATAAAAGATGTAAAAGTAGATGAGACTATAACAGTAAAAGCAAAAGTGGAGCTGATAAAAAATAAGAGAAGTAAGTGGAAACAGACTTTTTTAACTGAGGCTTTGATTTCGGATGATAGTGGAAGAATGAGGGTTTTGTGGTTCGGTCAACCTTTTATTGCGAAAACTATAGATGTTGGCGATGAATTTTATTTTTCCGGAACTCCAACTTTGGATAGACTTGGTATTTTGTTTTCTGGTCCTATTTATGAAAAGGCGAGTGTGGAACAAACAAAACATACTGCCAGAATAATTCCAATTTACCCTTCTACTTATGGATTGACTCAAAAACAAATCCGTTTTTTTGTGGGGCAAATTGTAAAATTGGCAGAAGAGTTGGAAGAGTGGATTCCGCAGGAAATTTTTGCAAAGTTAAATTTGTTTGATTATGGAAAGGCAGTTGAAAATATTCATTTTTCAGAAAATAATGAAAGCCTAATAAACGCAAAAGAAAGGTTGAAGTTTGATGAACTTTTTATGTTGCAATTGCGTGCAAAGTTTATTCGTGATCAGAATAAAGCTTTACAGGCGCCAAAAATTTTATTTAAAGAAAAAGAAGTTAAAGATTTTGTGAAATCTTTACCGTTTGAACTTACCGAAGATCAGCGTGTGGTGACTTGGGAAATTTTGAAGGATTTACAAAAAGACTCTCCAATGAATAGGATGCTTCAAGGAGACGTGGGAAGTGGAAAAACGGTTGTGGCTGTGGTTGCTTGCTATAATACAATTTTGAACAATCATCAAGTTGTAATTTTGGCGCCAACAGAAATTTTAGCAAAGCAACATTTTAATTCTTTTCAGAAATTTTTGGGAGATGAAAATATAGTTTTGTTTACAAGAACAAACAGGGTTTTGAAAAGTGGTGAGGGTGAACAAATTTTATCCAAAGCAAAAATTACTAAACTTATTCAAGATGGTGGAGCTAATATAATAATTGGAACTCATGCGCTTTTGGGAGATAAAGTTTCTTTTAAAAAACTTGGGTTAATAATAATAGACGAGCAACATAGATTTGGAGTTGAGCAGAGAAAAACTTTAAAGGAAAAATCTAGTTTAGGTGATAGAATGCCACATTTTTTGACTATGTCTGCGACCCCAATTCCAAGGTCTTTGGCTTTGGTGATTTGTGGAGATTTGGATATTTCTACAATAAGACAAATGCCAAGCGGTAGAAAACCTGTGAAGTCTAGGGTCGTAAGTGAACAAAACAGAAACAAAGCTTACGATTTTATTCACAAGCAAGTTGAAGTTGGTAGACAAGTTTTTGTGATTTGTCCGTTGATAGAAAATAAAGAAGGGGAGGGGGATGAAAAGAAATCTGTTTTAGATGAGTATGAGAAGTTGTCAAAGAAAGTTTTCCTTGATTTAAGAATTGGTTATCTTCATGGTAAACTAAAAGCTGGAGAAAAAGATGAAACAATGAAAAAGTTTGTAGACGGAAAATTGGATATTTTGGTTTCTACTTCTGTGGTTGAGGTGGGTGTGGACATTCCAAACGCAACCGTAATGATGATAGAAAACGCAGATAGATTTGGTTTAGCGCAATTGCATCAGTTTCGTGGTAGGGTTGGTAGAAGTTCTCATCAATCATTTTGTTTTATTTTTACAGATAGTAAATCAGAAAAAACTTGGGAGAGACTGGATTTTTTTGAAAAAAATATTGATGGTTTAAAAATTTCTGAGTTTGATTTGCAGACTCGTGGACCCGGTCAAGTTTATGGTAAAATTCAAAGCGGTAATTTGGATTTTAAATTCGCTTCTATATCTGATACCAGACTTTTGAATTTATCTAAAAGTCTTGTAGAAGAAATGGAGATTTTAAATTATCCTACGCTGGTTGAAAAATTAAGAGAGTGGGAAAGGGGAATACATTTAGAATAAAGAGAATAGCAGACTAACAATTAAGCAAACTAGTCAGACTAAGTATTTGGCTAGCGGCTGAATTCGATTACTTAATCTGCCTAGTCTGCTTAATTTGCTTCTTTGTAAATAGAGAAGGTCTATAATTTTGAATAAAAATAAGGATTAAAATATAAATATATATAAAAAACCATATGGATGTAAATAATATTCCGATAGCGTTAACTTACGATGATGTTTTGATTATTCCACAGCGTTCTTCTTTGAGATCTAGGGGGGAAGCTGACACTTCCACATGGCTTACAAAACAAATTTCTTTAAGCTCGCCTATTATAAGTTCTAATATGGATACGGTGACTGAGTCTGAGATGGCAATAACAATGGCAAGACTTGGTGGAATTGGAATTTTGCATAGGTTTATGACGATAGAGGATAATGTAGAAGAAGTAAAGAGGGTAAAGCGTGCACAAAATTTTGTTATTTATGATCCATATACAATAAATCCTAATAGAACCTTAAGTGAAGCCAAAGAAGAAATAATAGAAAAGGGAATTAGTGGTTTACTTGTTTCAAATGGAGACGGAAAACTTTTGGGTGTTTTGTCCAAGCGTGACATTTTGTTTGCAGAAGGCGAGCATTTGCTGGTGCACGATATGATGACACCTCGTGAAAGGTTAATAGTGGGGGATATTTCTACAAATTTGGGCGAAGCAAAAAGGTTACTTGCACAACACAGAATTGAAAAATTACCTTTGGTAGATGAGAATAATAAAATTGTTGGATTGATTACAAGTTGTGATATTAAAAATGTAAATGATTACCCATACGCAA
The DNA here is from genome assembly GCA_964535435.1 of uncultured Gammaproteobacteria bacterium. Taxonomy (GTDB): domain Bacteria; phylum Patescibacteriota; class Patescibacteriia; order Magasanikbacterales; family UBA922; genus JAKITS01. Next base: position 36,811 of record CAZHUL010000001.1, read on the forward strand.
ATATAGATAAAAAGGGTAGGTTAATTGTGGGCGGTTCTATTGGGGTTCATGGTGATTATTTGGAACGTGCCAAAGCTTTGATTGGTGCTGGGGTAGATGTTTTGGTTGTGGATATTGCGCACGGTCACTCAGAATTGATGTTTAATGCGATTCGTAATTTACGTGAACAGTTTAATGATGTTCAAATAATCGCCGGAAATGTGGCAAGCGGAAAGGGTGCTAGAGAATTATGTGAGGCTGGTGTGGATGGAATTAAGGTTGGTGTTGGCCCAGGTACAATTTGTATTACTCGTTTGGTGACAGGTTGTGGAGTTCCTCAATTTACTGCTGTTGCCGAATGTGCTAAAGTTGCCAAAGAATACGGAGTGCCGGTAATTGCAGATGGTGGAATTCAAAAATCTGGAGATATTGTAAAAGCAATTGGTGCGGGAGCTGATACTGTAATGCTTGGCGGAATGCTGGCAGGAACAAAAGAAAGTCCAGGCGTTGTAATGTCTAGGGCAGGAAAGAAGTTTAAGGTTTGTCGTGGAAGTGCTAGTTTTGCTGTAGCGCAAAGAAGACAGACAGTAAATCAAGAAAATAAAAAGTTGGGCGATGTTGTACCAGAAGGGGTGGAAGCAGTTGTTCCGTTTAAAGGTCCTGTTGGTGATATTGTAAATCAACTTGTTGGTGGACTTCGTTCTGGAATGAGTTATACAAATTCTAGAACAATAGGAGAATTACAAAATAATGCAGAATTTGTTAGGATTACAAACGCTGGACTTAAGGAAAGTGGGTCACATGATTTGCTTGATGTGAAATAATTGAAGGATAAATTGCTTACGCTTGATAAATCACTTCTTTTTAATTTTAAAATAAAAAACCTAGCTTTTTAGCCATGTTTTTTTGTATTATAAATCCTATTAATTTTTTGTATTATTCTACTTAAACAGCTTGGCAGAAGTACTTTTTTGTGATATATTTATTTGATGTTCATTTAATTTTCTCACAAAAAGGAGAAGGACTATGCGCAATTACTTCATTATTTTTTCTATTTCTTTCATTACTCTATTTTCCACCGCATGTGCAGAGGATGTTGTAGAAGTTGAAGAAATTGGAATGTCAAATATCTGGTGTTTTGAATATAAAGATGTACGAGTATCTTTTGCTGAAGATGAAAATGGAATTTGTTTTCAAAAAAAGTGGAATTTTTCACTCCTGTGGATTATGACTACGCCAAGGTATCTGGGTTTATACCAACTACTGGTACGGTGGGAACAAAGTACAACAAAGAAATAACTCTACTTTTCGATATGAGTCAAGAAGGTAGTGTATCTATTGATATCTCAGAGTCAGCGGATATTTATTCTTCAACATTGTATGAACGTTATCCGGCCACTTCTTTAATAGAGGGTGGTGAGAGACATGTTTTAAACTTGCCAAAAGGTGAGACTGAAATTGTCATCATTTGGAATAACCCATACTGTGACGGAGAAAATATGGGGAATAGTTTCCAAAATCCTGAAATGTGGGCAATGTATGATTAGTATTAGTAATAACTGAGTAAAAAAACCAGCGTTGTGTAACGCTGGTTTTCTTTTTTTACTTTTTACTTAGTCTGCCTAGTCTGCTTATTTGTTAGTCTGCTTTTCTCTAAGTATGTCTTATCAATTCCTGAATATTTGTGACCTCAATAAGTTTCATCTTGCTCTGAACACTTTTTGTGCTCTTGGCTGTGATGGCTCGTTTCATTCCTAAATTTTCACATTCTTTTATTCTTTTTTCTGTTTGGGGTATGTTTCTAATTTCTCCGCCAAGTCCAACTTCTCCAAAAGCTACTAAATCTTTTCCCAATTCTTTATCTTTAAATGAGCTGGCGATTGCAAGGCAAACTGCCAAGTCTACTGCTGGCTCTTTGGTTTTTACACCGCCGGCAATATTGAGATGAACATCATATTCAGATAAATTTAAACCTGCTCTTTTTTGTAAAACCGCAATTAAAACGTGGAGTCTGTTTAAATCAAAACCACTTGCTTTACGAACTGGAAAACCAAAAGATGTTTTGTTTACTAATGCTTGGACTTCTACTAGTATTGGTCTAGTTCCTTCTAAAAGACATGTAATTACGCTTCCAGAGGTTGATTCACCGCGTTCTTCTATAAATGAGGCTGAAGCGTTTTTTACTTCGCACAAACCTTCATTTTTCATTTCAAAAATTCCAATTTCATTTGTAGAACCAAACCTATTTTTGATTGTTCGTAGAATTCTGTAAGCGTGGTATCTGTCTCCTTCTAAATATAAAACCGTATCCACCAAATGTTCTAAAGTTTTTGGTCCGGCGACATTTCCATCTTTTGTAACGTGTCCAATTATACAAATTGCCGTGTTTGTACTTTTTGCAGTTTCTAATAATTTTGTTGCACAAGCTTTTACTTGATTTACACTTCCAAGTTCGCCAGGGTGTTCGCTAGAATAAATTGTTTGTATAGAATCAATAACTGCGAGTTTTGGTTTTTGGCTTGTTATTGTTGCACAAATTATTTCTACACTTGTTTCGTTTGCTAATTCTAATGTGTCCGATGTTATTCCAAGTCTGTCTGCACGCAATTTAATTTGTCCAATTGATTCTTCGCCAGAAAAATAAATTGTATTTGGAACTATATTTGCAAGTTGAATAGATAGGGTAGACTTACCAATTCCCGGTTCTCCACCAAGTAAAATTAAAACTCCCGGAACAAGACCACCACCAAGAACACGATCAATTTCATCTATGTTTGTACTAAATCTTTGAATTGTTGTGCCTTTTATTTCGGAAAGTTTTGTGGTTTTTGTTGGTGCGACTGTGGGATTATTCTTTTCTTCTCCTCTTTGGTTTACCGTTACTTCTTCTACAGATCCCCATTTACCACACTCCGAACAACGCCCAACCCATTTCTGGTATTGGGCATCGCAATGCGAGCAGTTGAATATTGTTTTTATTTTCATTTCTTTTAAGATCCAAATATTTGATCAGCTAGTTCTTTAACACGATTTTCATAATTAGGGAAAAATTCACAATATTCTGAATCTTTTCCTGTTAAACCAATTTTACTCCAATCAAAATTTCTTGGGTCGCTATGATTTCCTGCACTACTACAGTGCCCCAAAATATGAGCATTGTCTTTTGTAACTGAAGTTCTTGTTGTTATTCCAGAAAGTAATGCATTTAATGCTGTATATTGTTTTTGTGTGAATGTTGGAGTACATTCTTTTATTGCAGTTTCTTTATCCTTCTTACTAGTTGTGTACAGTTTATCTTTATAAGTAACTTTACCATCCTTATGATATTTTAAACAAGTTCCTATTCCACTATAAGTATAGAAACTGTGGGCGGATGGGTCAGCTTGCATGTCAATTCCAATTGACCTAGTGTTCCAGTTTGGTGTGTGGAAAGCAACTCTTGATTCATCGACTAATTGATATATAATTCCGTCTCTATTAATAGTATAATGTGATGAAACAGCTTTTTGTTTTGTTACAAAAAGTTTCATCCAATAATCTACATTGCTTTCTGCAGAACCTCCATCGTGTATTATTACATATTTTATATCTTTTAAACCTCTTGTTTTCCCTGAACTACAACTTAATTTTCCCAATAAGCTTGCGTTTACTCCTGCATAAGAGGGGGTTCCTGTTTCTATTGCACAATTTACAGATAATAAATTTGGGTCTCCTTCTGTTGGACCTGGTAAAGAATTGGCATATAGACCTATGCCTAATCTAGAATCTGCGTCCTCTTGCCCATATTGAGTAAAATCTACACCTTCAACAAACTTAACTTTTAACCCATTAAATTCAACTAAATTTGGATTGATTGTATAAAGTAGGGTATAAGAACCAACTAACAGAATTAAACCTATAACAGCACTTAGAATTCTTTTTTTTGAGCTTGCGATTCCTTCTTGACCTCCGCCCGAAACTGTCCATTGTATTCCTGCAACAATAATCATAACTACTGCCACAACACTTCCTGTAGCAACAGCGAATTTATAAACAGCAGAAATATACTCTCCTAAAAAAGGAACAACAAAAAATCTTGCTCCAGTTTCATCTTCTATCGCTTTCAAACCTTCTCCAGAAAAACTTAATCCGGGTATTTTAATTTGTAATTGTGGTTTGTTTAGTATTGCTTGTATTTCACTTAAATTACCTTCTGTAAAAGTTTGTGCTGGGGCTCCTGATGGTGTGTTTAACACAATCCATTCACAATTATTTACTGAAACTTTTGGCTTATTTTGTGTAATATATGAATCATTGCAACTTGAGGAACCAAAAGCTACCAAGGTTACCTCTGGTTGTACCAGACTACCAGAATCGAAATCCTTGCAAACACAAGCATTGGATACTGTATCATTATGACAAAATTTAAATTGGGTATTATTTAATTTTGCAGCACAACGTCCATCTGTAAGAGGTTCTAGCGCTCCACCCTCATATTCATTGGTTAGATGTTCTAAATTTACGAACGCGGTTGCTTTATTATTTGTGTTCGGAATGGTTATACTGGTATCACATGCACAATCTGTACCATCACTTTTTGCTCGGCAATTTGATAAAATTCCAGAACCGCTTGGTGCTTCAAAAACTGATGCAAGTGTACAATCTGCTCGGTTTTGTGAAAGTTCATTAATTTTATATTTTCCATTTACCCCATCTATACTACACGCACAAAAATTTTGTGTTTCAAAAATATTACTGTTATCAATTTGTTGTATAGGAGCTAAATTATTGGAAGTTTGTGTTTTTTGGAAGTCTGGATTTATGGCGTAGGTCATATAAAAATTAGCAGCCTTTGTAATCCCAAAACAAAAAAACAATGAAATTATCACCGCAAAAGTAAAAATAAAATAATTTTTGGAGATTTTTTTCATATTATAATCCTAAAATATTTTTCCACTCATCTCTGGATTTTGGGGTTGGAATTTGTTTGTCGTTTAAGAAAAATGTTGGAACAGCTTGGGTGTGTAATATTGTGGCTAAATCTCTATTTTTTTGATTATAAATTTCTGCATCTCCAGAAGCTAAACAGTTTTCTAATTTTCCTTGGTTTAATTCTATGGTTTCGGAAATTATATTCAAAATATCTACATTTAGATTTGATTGGTTTGCAAATGCTAGGTTTTTAAATTCTGCAAACTTTCCTTGTTTGTTTGCGCAATAGGCATAATTATTTGCAAGTTCATTTTTGTGTGTACTTACACTTTTCCAAATAATCTTTAGTTGTTGCGGATATTGCAGAAGAATATCTCCCAACATTTCTGATTGGTTTTTACACGTAGGGCAGTCGAAATCTTCAAAAGTAATAAGTGTAATTGGAGCTTTTTTGTTTCCCAAAATTGGATCTTCCGGGAAAAGTTGCACGATTAATTGTGAATTTGCAGTATCTTTTTTGGAATTATAAAGTGGTTCGTATTGAACTATACGAATAAACAAAGCAAAAGATACAACAAGAATTGCTGGAATGAAAACCAAAAAAAGATGTTTAGTTTTTATCATATCGAAATACTAAATAATCCCGCTTCAAACTTGTCTGTAAAATAAAGTGTTCCACCATCTTCTGATAAGAAGATTTTGTCTATACTGTGGATTTCTTCCATTTGTAATGGTGCTTGAAGTCCTGTTTGTGTGTCTATTCTTACTAATGTATAGTTTACGGTATTTGCTAATTCTGGGCTAAAACCACTTCCAACTGGTAGGCTGTTTGGAACTGCACAGTATATATTTCTCTCGTTTCCAAAAGTACATTTGTTTGCCCAGGTATTTGTTCCTAGCATTTTTCTGTTTGCGCCAATGTTTCCTACATTGCTATCAACTATCCACAGTTCTGGTTTGTATTCACTTCTAGAGCTGTAAACACTATACAATAATTTGTCTCCACTTGGTGACCATGTTGATTCAAAACCCCTTCCTTCTACAATTAAGGATTTAAAATTTTCTCCGTTTTGACCCACAAAAAATACTTCTTGTCTGTCTACACCAACTGCGCCACCTGCCAAACTAATTCCTACAATTTGCTTGTTTGGTGACCAGTCTACAATTACCTTATCTGCGTTTTCTCCTAGCGGTTCTATAAGTGTGACGTTACTTCCATCTGCATTACTACTTACCAGCCATCTGTTTTCTGGAGATAAACCAATACTTTTGGCGACTATTTGGTCGTCTTGTGAAGAGAAAGAAAATTCTTCCCAATGTTTTGGTAATGTTTTTTGAACTTTTGTGTCAAAATTATAATAAATATTTGAGCCGTCTGGATATTCAATAATTGATTCATTTTTCATTCCAGACCATATTACATTTTCTACATTAAAAAAAACTTGGTCGCTCATTTCTGATATTTGACCGTTTGATGATGTGTAAAATTTTCCGTCTATAGAATTATAAAAATTAACATTTCCATTGCTATTTATTTTTGGACTAATTATATTTTCTTCTATAACTTTTGATACTTTTCGGATTCCTGATTCTGGTAGGGCAGAAGGGCTTACAATATTTCCACCTCCTGTTGTGCCAGTTCCTGTTTGTGTGCTTCCTGTTGTACCACTTTGGGTAAAAGAGCCTGAAGTTGGTAAATTATTTGTGTCTATTGTTGTGTCTTTTGGAGTTGTATCTAATGGCGTCGGGGATTTTTTCAAAAAAACAGCATACATTAAATATCCTATTCCTATTACAGCAACTGCAAAGATGCCAATGAAGATGAGACGTTTTTTATCCATATTTTTTATTATTTAGTTTTTTTGCTTGGAGTTTTTCCTGTTGTTGAAGCATTTATTTTTAATTTTTTGTCTATCATATATACAGCAAGTGCCATACTGAATATATAAATTATACCATATAATTCCCACTTCGTTGCTATTTCTTTTGTTAGTGCTAATTTATGTTTTTTGTCTTGTTTAAAAATCATAAAAAAGGTAAGTCCAACAAAAGGTATGATTAAAGTACCCGATATTATAGGCCCTATAATAGGAATAATCAGTAGAAATACATTTAAAATATCTCTAAAAATAAACCACATTATATAACTAGACATTTCTTGAATTCCTGGTTCTTCTTTTTCTTTTTTATCTTTTTCTTCTTTTTCTGTTTTTGCATCTTTACCTTTTTTTCCTTTTTGAGCTTCGTTTGTTTGTGCATTTTTTCCTTTTTGAAAAGCGACAGCTCTTTCTTGATCTAATTCTTTTGGTGTTTTTTCTTTTTCGGGTTCTTCTCCTTCTTTCTTTTTTTTGCCATCTTCTTTCTCCTCATTTTCTTCTTCCGGTTTTGAAAATGGCTGATAAGGTTCTTTTTTCGGAGTTTCTTCATCATTTTCTTCGGGTTCTTCTTCCGGAGTTGCCTCATCTTGATTTTCTTCCAATTCTTCTTCGGAAGATGGTTCTGGGGTTGGTTGTAGTTCTGGCTTTTGTTTCTCTCCACCACCAAACTCAGGACTAATTTTTCCACCTGTTGCAAAATCTTTAGACTTGTCTAAACCTAAAAGTTCAGCCGTACTTTGTTTTCCTCTAATTTTATTTCCTGTATCTTTTATCTTATTTCCTGCATTTTGTATTGTTTTCCGCGCTATTGCTTGCAATCCAGAGGGTGTGTGTAATCCTATGGCGGCTTTTCCACTTTGGAATAGATCATTAAAAGTAAGACCTTCCATATTGGAAATTGTATCTGCAAGAGCTCCGGCACCAGCCACACCCAATGCTGTTCCCAATATAGGCAAAAAAGACCCGCTATCAAGAAGAGAACGAAAAAGACTTTGGTTTTGTTTTATTTGTCCTGATGATACGGCTGATGCCATACTATGAATTTAAAATTGAATCTACTGCTTGCGCCACATCTAAACATTCTTGATGAAATAATTTGGCTTGATTTTTAAGAACGATTTCGCTTACAGTTCCAAATCTTTTTTCTAAATTTATTAAATTTAAAGCGGTTTCTTTTGCAAATAGTTCAACTAATTTATTATAATTTTCTGCAATTTTATCAAAATCTTTTTCTTCTGCAGAATTTATTAAATTATTTTTTACCTCTAACATTTCGTCTTCATTGTTTTCTTGTTCAACTACAAGATCAGCACCATTATTTTGGAGCTGTGTTTTTTGTTTTTGTAATTCTAGGGCCCAGTTATTTTTTGTTGTATCCTCCATCTTAACGACAAGCTAATTATGGACTATTTTATATTAAACGAGTTCGTACTTACCTTCGGAAATCTTCAGTGAATAGGTATTTTGATCGGTTTTTTTATTCAGTACGTCTATAAGCAATTCTTGGATTGTTTGTGTGACTCTTTGTTCTATATCGCGTGCTCCAAATTCTTCTATATATTTATTTTTTGCCAATTCTTTTAATGCGCCTCGACTAACTACAACATTTATTTTTTGTTTATCTTGTAGTTTTTTGTTGATGCACAGTATTTGCTTTTCAATTATTTGTTCTATGTTTTTTTGGCTTAACTGATTGAAAATACAGATTGAATTTAATCGACTCAAAACATCTCCACCAAAAGAACTTTTTATTTTAGTGTGAATTTGTTTTTTCTTTTCTTCATTTAAAGTTTCTATTACATTTTTACCAAAACCAATTTCTGTATTTTTGTATAATTCTGAACCGACATTTGAAGTTAAAATTATAATTGAATGGTTGAACTTAACTTTTTTGCCAGAACTATCTGTAATTTCACCTTCGTCTAAAATTTGAAGTAATAATTTACGAACATCTGGGTGGGCTTTATCAAACTCATCAAAAAGTATAACAGAATACGGTCTTTTTTGGACAGATTCTGTAAACTTGTTTCTGTTGTCATGTCCAACATAACCAGCCGGAGAACCAAGTATTTTTGAAATACTGTGTGATTCGGAAAATTCACTCATATCTAATTTAATAAGTGATTTGTCGTTGTTATAAAGTGTTTGCGCAAGCATTTTTGCGGTGTGTGTTTTCCCAACTCCGCTTGGACCAACAAACAAGAAAGAGGCAAGCGGTTTGTTTTTATTCCCAAGTCCTAAATAACTTTGGTTTAGTTTTTGTTTTATTTCTTCTATTATGTGTTCTTGCCCCTTGATGTGTTGGTTTAACTGTTTGGCGGTTTTTTCTATTCTTTGCCAGTCATCTGCAAGTAAATTTTCTTTTTCTATATTTAATCTGGAACTCAAAACACTGGCAATGTGTTCAGCTTCAATGTTTGGCAAGTTCTCACTTTTTTGGTTGAATTTCTGTTTTTTTAATTTTTTAATTTTTTGTTTAGTTTCTTTCTCTTTGTTTTTTAATTCTCCTGCAAGTGTAAATTTTTCTTGTGAAATTGCTTTGTGTTTTTCATTTGTAAGATTTGCAAGACTTTTCTTTAGTTTTTGTATTTTTTCGTCTATTGGACTTTTTAATTTAGTTCGTACAAAAGCACAGGCCTCGTCTATAAGATCGATAGCTTTGTCCGGTAAAAAATTTTCATGGATAAATCTGGTTGATAATTCTACGGCTTTATCTATTGCATCGTCTGTGATATTTACATTGTGGAATTTTTCGTAGTAGGGTTTTATTCCTTGTAGAATTGTTTTAGCTTCTTCCATACTCGGCTCGTCTATGTCTATAGATTGAAACCTTCTCTCTAGGGCAGGATCGGCCGAAATATATTTTTTGTATTCATCTAGTGTAGTTGCCCCAATACAGCGCAACTTTCCACGAGCAAGCGCAGGTTTTAAAATATTTGCTGCATCCATAGTTCCTTGGTTGGAACCTGTTCCTATTATATTGTGAAGTTCATCTATAAAAAGAATATATTTTTCGTTTGCAGAAATTTCGTCTATAACTTGTTTTAGTCGCGCTTCAAACTCTCCTCTATAAATTGTTCCGGAAATTAAAAGCGCCAAATCCAAAGAAAGTAGTTTTTTTCCTTGTAAATTGTATGGCACATTTCCACTCGCTATTCTTCTGGCCAATCCTTCGGCGATTGCGGTTTTTCCAACACCGGGCTCTCCAACCAAAACAGGATTGTTTTTTGTTCTACGAGAAAGTATATTGATAATTCTATCTATCTCTTCTTCGCGACCAATAACAGGATCTAAGTTTTTTTGAGAATTTTTATTTGTAAGATCTGTAGTAAAAATTCCCAAAACCGATTCTTTTTTCTTTTTCTTTTTTGTTTTTATACTTTGATTTCTAGTGTGTTGTCTGGAATTTGCTAAGTTGCTAATTTGTTCTAAAGTACTTTTTACATCGTCTAAGTTTGGAAATTTGTTAGTACTTTCTAAAACAATATCAACTTGCTCTTCTACTGTTTCTATATTTATTCCGGCTTGTTTTAAAATAGATTCAATATGAACGTCTTCACAATTTACAATTCCAAAAAGTAAGTGTTCTGTACCTACATAAACATGTTCTTCTTCATATGCCAAAAGCATTGCTTTTTCTAAAGCTCTTTGTGCTGTTTCGCTTAGCTCCGGAATTTTTGGTTTATTTGTTTCTTCGTCCCTTTCTGTTTTTGGGGTTAAAGAAAGTAGGTTAAAAATTAGTTTTTTATCTATTTTAAGTTTTTTGAGAATTTCTACACCTACAGAACCTTTTTCTTCTGCCAAGGCAAAAAGAAGATGAGCTGGGCTAACTTCTCTGTGATTTAATGTAGTAGCAAGGGTTAGTCCACCTGTTATTGTGTTTCGGAGGTGTGTTGACAAGTGTTCTAAAAATTGATCAGATCCAATCATAGTTAAGTGTGATACAATATGATTAATTGATAATTAACCAATAAGTAATTATCAAAAAATTAAATATTTATAAGATTTATATTTAAAATATAACAAAAAACAACATATAATTCAAGTAATTTTTAGAATATGGGATTTAATGACAAAATTTTTAAGGCTTATGATATCCGTGGTTTGGTAAAAGAAGATTTATCTAATGAGCTTGCTTATAGGATTGGAAGGGCTTTTGTAGTTTTTTTAAAAAGAAAAGAAACTGATTTTGTAGGTAAAAAAATAGTAGTCGGAAAAGACATGCGCAAGAGTAGTGAAGATTTTTATAATGCGGTTATAAAAGGAATAAATGACGAGGGGGTTGATGTTGTAAAAATTGGATTAACAAGTACACCACTTTTTAATTTTGCTTGTGCGCATTATTCAGAAAATGTTGGTGGAATTATGGTGACAGCAAGTCATAACCCATCAGAATATAATGGTTTTAAAATTACCAGAGAAAATGGTTTGCCAGTTGGACAGGGGACAGGAATGGAAGAAATTAAAGACTTTGTTCAAAATTATGAATTTGAAAATGCACAAATAAAGGGTGTGGTAGAAGAGAAAAGTGTTTTTGAAGATTATAAAAATTTAATTTTTTCATTTGTTCCAAAAGAAAGTATAAAACCTTTGAAGATTGTAGTGGATGGAGGAAACGGAATGGCAGATGTGACTGTTCCAAGAGTTTTGGCAGAATTACCTGTGGAGGTTAAATATATGTATATGGAGCCGGATGGAACTTTTCCAAATCACGAAGCCAATCCTTTGAAAACAGAAACTCTAAGAGATTTACAAAAAAAAGTTTTGGAAGTTGGTGCTGACTTTGGTTTTGCTTTTGACGGGGACGCAGATAGAATAGGTCTTGTGGATGAAAAAGGGGAAGTAGTTCCAGCTTCTTTTGTGGGTGGTTTAGTTGGTTTAGAAAATTTAGCAAAACATCCAAATTCTTTGATGCTTTATGATTTGCGTTTGAGTCAGGCAGTTAAAGAAATTTGGGAGGAAAATGGTGCTAAAACTCAAATGTGTATGGTTGGTCATGCTTTGATAAAAAACATGATGAAAAAAACAGGAGCAACTTTTTCAGCAGAATTATCTCTGCATCTTTATTATATTGATGTATATGATTTGGAATCTACTGATTTGTCTTTACTTTATTTTTTGCATATTATATCGCGTGAAGGTAAAAAACTTAGTGAATTAGTAGAACCATTTAAAAGATATTTTCATTCTGATGAAATAAATTTTGAAGTAGAAGACAAAGATGGCATAATGAAAAAGGTTGAAGAGAGTTATAAGGATTCTGCCTTGGAAATTTCATATTTGGATGGATTGTGGATGAAGTTTGACTGGGGTTGGTTTAGTTTACGAAAATCAAACACAGAACCTGTTTTAAGGTTGAACTTAGAAGCAAGAACAAAAGAAGAAACAGAAAACAAAGTTTTGGAGTTGAAAACGTTTTTAATTTAATAAAATCGTTTTCCTTTTTGTCATCCCGAGTGAAGAGAGGGATCCCATCTTTGATTCACAAAACTTTTTAAAACATAAACCAATCCTTCTCATCTTACCTTTTGTCAGAAAAAGGTAACCAAAAGTGCCGAACGTTGATAATTTTAGGCTTAATTTATTTTTTAAACTTATTTAATTAACCGCAATTCGCTAAATTAATTATTTTTGTATTCTCAAAAACCATAAGTTTAAAAAATAAATTAGTCCAAAAATTTCAAATGTTCGGAAGGTTAGCAAAGAACATTTCGAACAAAGGAAGCGATAGAACAATTGGAACGTTTTTATCTTGACAAAACCATTAAAACATGGTTTAATAATGTCTTGATGGGGGTATAGCTCAGATGGCTAGAGTGCTTGCATGGCATGCAAGAGGTCGGGAGTTCGAGTCTCCCTATCTCCACAAACTGTTCGTTTGAAAAACTCACCACAAAACCAAGGGGAATAAAATGGAAAAAAGAAGAGAAGAAGATCTTGCTTTTTTGAAAGAAGTTTTGGGGCATAAAGTTTATGAAATTCTGTATGCGCATGAAAGTGTTGATAGCAGTAGTGACGCACAAACAGAAGAAATGAGGACTAAGTTGTCCCATCAAGGATTACTGCTTTTTTCACAGGAAATTCAAAAAATTCAAGGTGTCTTGGAAGTGTTAATTGAATATGAATTGTTTGTAGCTTGTTCGCAAGTTGTTACGGAATTGGATGTTAGATTAAAAAGAATTTGTATTGATTCCACAGAAAAAGATTGTTGCGTGGAATTGAATTCCACTCGACAGTGGATGAATGCACTTTTATTGTGCTTTGGTTGTTTTGAATAATAATCCACAGCACGAAACTCGGCTATTATAGTCGGGTTTTTTAATTCCCAAATTTTTAATTTGCAAACCTAACTTTTGTGTGTGATAATTAGGGTGGTGAAATTAACATTAAACAGATATTTTTTTATGTTCACATTAATTGTATTTATAGTTATTTTAGGACTGTTAGTATTTGTTCATGAATTTGGACATTTTATAGCAGCACGGCTTACTGGAATGAAAGTTTACGAGTTTGCAATAGGATACCCACCCAGAATGTTTGGTGTTTATAAAGATCCAAAAACAAAAAAGTATGTTTGGGTTTGGAGAAGGGGAAAAAACAGTGCAAAACCTGTGGATGATGTGCCGGATTTACGCCAAGAATTTCCTGCAACCTTATATTCTCTACATCTTTTACCACTTGGTGGTTTTTGTAATATAAAAGGTGAAAATGGTGAAAGTATAAAAGATAAAGATAGTTTTGGTCATCAAAAACCATGGAAAAGGTTCGTAGTGTTGATGGCTGGTGTCACAATGAATTTTCTTTTGGCTGCGATTCTTTTTTCTGTGGGTTTTATTGTAGGATTACCGGCAGATATTTCCAATTTAAATGATGATAAAATAATTGTAGTAGATCAGCCACAGGTTATAGTTCAAATGGTAGAAAAAGAATCTCCGGCAGAAAAAGGTGGTATAAAATTTGGAGATAAAATTGTTTCTTTATATGGTACAGAAATTAATTCTTCAAAGGAGTTAATAGATATTATTCAAACTTATGAAGAAGGAATTATTGATTTAAAAGTAGATAGGTCTGGGCAAATAGTTTCATTGGAAGTTGTGCCAGATATAAAAGAAGATGGAAAAAAACAAATTGGAATAATGATGGCAGACGCCGCTATTGTTCGTTATCCTTGGTATATCGCTATTTATAAAGGTTTTGTAGCTAGTGGAATTGCGTTAATAAATATATTTGTTGCCTTTGGAATTTTGATAGGAAATTTAGTTGTTGGTAAAGGTTTGGCTTTTGAAGTTTCTGGCCCTGTAGGAATTGCCGTTGTTTTGGGTCAAAGTGCCAGACTGGGGATTAGTTATTTAATAAATGCCACAGCAATGATTTCGCTTAGTTT
>CAZHUL010000002.1:0-38232 GCA_964535435.1 uncultured Gammaproteobacteria bacterium
GCCATAGCAACTGAAACTTCAATAAGTTCAATTATATTATAATCTGCATAAGGACTAAAAATTCCTAACAATAGCACACCAACCGAAATAAGCACAATTATACCTCCCAAAGTTTTTGCCAATTTTTTAAGTTGTAATTGTAATGGAGTTCCCGTGTCTTGAGTATCTTTTACAAGCTGTGCGACTTTGCCTATTTCTGTTTTTGCGCCAATTGCTGTTACAATAATTTTTGCTATACCACTTGCAACGATAGTCCCGCGATAAACCATATTTTTTCTATCTGGCAATCTGGTATTCTTATCTAATTTTTCAAGTATTTTTTTAATAGGCTCCACTTCTCCTGTAAGTAAAGTCTCGTTTACCTTTAGATCTTTTTCTTCTATTATTCGACCATCTGCCTGAATTTTATCTCCCGGATTCAAAATTAAAATATCTCCAACTGTTATTTCTTCACTATTTAAACTAATCACCCTTTCTTCACGCAAAACTATTGCTTTATATTTTATCATAGAGCCAAGTTTTTTTAGAGCTCTACTTGCCTTGTCTTCTTGCACAAAACCTATCACAGCATTTACAGAAGTGGTAATAAGAATAATTGTCATATCCAAAAAATCCCCCAAAAAACCACTAACAACACCTGCTACAACTAAAATTATAATCAATGGACTTTTCCACTGATTCAAAAAAATCTTAAATCTGGAGATACTTTCTCCTGCAGTTGAAAATTTATTTTTACCATATTTTTTAACTCTTTTTGATACTTCTTTTGCCGACAGTCCTTCCCTAGAAGAGTCCAATTCTCTAAGTACATGTTCTATATTTTGTGAGTGATACATATTTTCTCAAAAAAACTTGATTTTTTTATAGAAATAGTATATCATATTTAAGTCTTTATTTTTAGAGACATTTTCGATCTGGTAGCTCAGTAGGTAGAGCAGCAGCCTTTTAAGCTGATGGTCGCGGGTTCGATCCCCGCCCAGGTCACAAAAAACACCTTTTTTGGTGTTTTTTATTTACCTTATTTTTAAAAATTAAAAAACGGACAGTGTTTAGCTGTCCGTTTAAAAATAAAACTTGTTTTTGATTTTAGATCTTGATAATTGTTTGCACTTACCCCAAATCTTTTCCCCATCAAACCCAGGGATTGGGAGTGCATCTAACATTGCAACTGCAAAAGATACAGCTACAAATATTACACAAATTTTAAAACCATAACTTAATTCCAAACCACTTTGACCAAACATTATTGTTTCCACAAGTTGGAAATATGTATCCATAATCCCAACCTTAGAAAAAAATGACTTTACCACTATTACAATTGGCAAAGTCCACATAAAAAACAGAAAGAAAATAGATATTTTGGTGATTTGCCAATTGTAAACGGCCATTAAGAACACAATCAACAAAGATTGACCCCAAAACAATTGGATGTTTGCCAACGATTCCGACGACACTAAAAAAAATAACCCTGCAAACCATACAACTACCAAGCTACTCAGAATGTTTGCAGAAATTCCTGCACCATAAACCACAATTTGGTCTGTGATACTACGCTTGAATATATTCCCATTTGGGATAAACCCAAAAACTGGGAAAGGTGCACAAAAAGAAATCTTCATTTCTGGAGACTTTCGCAACAGAAAGCTCCAAGAAAGTCTCTTTGAAATCTCATAGCCGACGATAATCTCGTCGACAATAATCCTCTTGGCACGAAACGAGACAAAGTGTCCCACTTCGTGAATAAGAATTGCCAAAAAGACAATTCCACAAGAAGCAAGGATAATTCCCATTTTTCTACCCTCCTTTTACTTGTTGTTGTCAAATTTAAACCAACCAAGTAACATACTCTATTTTTTAGGATTTGTCAATAGAAATACCCTTTACAATTAAAAAAGTTGTAAGTGATGTAAAAGCAAGCTGCAAAAATGGAGTTAAACCAACCTTTAAATAGGGAACTAACGGCATAAATTCTCTATAACCCCATTTACCCAAATAAAGTGCATGAAGCTCAACAGTTGTAGCACTTATAAAACCTACAAATAAAATTAATATTACATCTTTTTTGTTTATCTTTTTTACCCAATTAGAATCTTCTTTTAAAAATGCCATAAATAGATACAAAGCTATAATAAAACCAGCATCCCAAAAAGTAGCACGAACCAACATTGGAATATGTTCTTTTAAACTATCTGTACAAGAATATAAAAATGAATGCAAAACTTCCCATACTGTATTTATTGCAAGTCCTACCAAAAACACATAAAGTATTATTTTCCAGTTTTTTGTTAAAAAATTTATTGTTTTTTTGTACATATTGTTGATAATTAATCAAAGATGTTGTTATATCTTTTAATTTAACAACCACAAATAAAATATCAGGTTCATTTGCGCAAACATTCTTGTCTTCAAAACCCTATAATTTATAAGGTTTTTATTTTAAATTCTTTTTATTGCAGTTTCAATTCTTTGCAATGTTTTTTCTTTTCCTAATACATTTGCAATTTCAAACGGACTTGGTGAATTTTTCTTACCAGACAATGAGACACGAACAGGCCAAAGTACATCTCCCACTCCATAACCTTTTTCTGCAATCCAATTTTTTGTTTTTTCTTCCAAAATTTCTGTTGTCCAATCACTATCCGCTAAAGTTTCAAAAAACTGTGCAACTTCTTGTAATTTTTCTTTTGCGTCTTCTTTTGTACTCTTTTTCCAAACCAATAATTCTGTGCCAAAATCTAAATTTTCTGAAAACAAAAATGCAATTGCCTCTGGAATTTCTTTTAATGTTGCGACCCTGTCTTTTTCCAAACTTACAGCTTTTTGCAAAAATTCTAGGTCTCCACTTGTTAAATTTGCATTCAATAAAAATTGATTTGCTTTTTCTAACAACTCTTTGTCGCTTAAATTTTTTATATATTGTGAATTATACCAATCTAACTTTTCATGATTAAAAACTGCAGCGGCTTTGGAAATTCTTTCTACGGAAAATTCTTTTTCTAATTCTGCTAAACCAAAAATTTCGCGTTCGTCTCCTGGATTCCAACCCAAAAATGCTACAAAATTAACCAAAGCTTCTGGTAAATATCCTGCTTCTTTAAAATCGGTTACAGAAACATCACCGTGACGTTTTGAAAGTTTTTGTTTTTGTTCGTTTATTAAAAGCGAAAGGTGTGCAAACTGCGGAGGTGTCCAACCAAACATTTCATACAAAACCACATGTTTTGGTGTTGAAGAAAGCCATTCCTCTCCACGAAAAATATGGGTAATCTCCATTAAATGATCATCTACTACAACTGCCAAATGATAAGTAGGAAAACCGTCTGACTTTAAAATAACTTGATCATCTACCAAATCATTTTTAAATTCAACCTTTCCGCGCACTAAATCTGTAAACTTTGTGACTCCTTCTTTTGGCATTTTCATTCTCACTACAAACTTCTCATCTGCTTCTATTTTTGAATTTACTTCTTCTACAGATAATTTTCTACAACATCCATCATAACCGGTTGGTTGTTTATTTTTTTGTTGAGTTTCTCTAAGTTCTGCCAAACGCTCCGTACCACAAAAACATTTGTACGCATGGCCTTTTTTCAACAATTCATTTACATATTTATGATAAATTTCTAGTCTTTCTGACTGAATATAAGAGTCCAAAACACCCTTTTGAACAATATTTTTGTTCTCATCAAAAACTACACCTTCATCTGGCTTAATTCCTGCCCAATATAAAGAATTCAGTATATTTTCAATTCCACCTTCTACAAACCTCTCGCGATCTGTATCTTCTATACGAAGCATAAATTTACCATTATTTTTCTTGGCAAACAAATACGCATAAAGCGCAGTTCTTAAACCACCCACATGTAAAAACCCTGTTGGGCTTGGCGCAAATCTAGTTTTTATCATAATTATCATTAAACTGTGTAATATATAAATAAGGGAAAACAATTACAGCATTATAAATTCTTTTCCATCTTTTTGGGTCTTTTTTTAATCTCCACAACCATTCCAAACCAAAACTTCTCATAATTTCTGGTGCTCTTTCTACTTCTCCGCTTATAAAATTAAAAGCCCCGCCAACGCCCATTGCTATTTTTATATTTGGTAAATCTTTTAAATACCTATCTATCCATTTTTCTTGTTTTCCATGACCAAATGCTACAAACAAAACATCGGCTTGGCTCCTATTTATTCTTTCTAAAACTAAGCTATTTACAACTTCTTCTACCTCCAAATTTCCATCTTCTTTTTCTGAAACTTGAGGACCTTCATGAAAATCTGAAATTGTTAAATTTGGAAAAACTTTAATTAAATTTAATGCGGTTCTTTTTACTACTTTTAAATCTCCACTTCCAAGCAAAAAAACTTTTTCATTTCTTTTTTCTATTAATTTACAAATATCCAACATAAAATCTACTCCTTGAATACTTTGTATTGTGCCAAGAGAACAAATAGAAATTCCTTTGCCATCACAAATGTTTAAGTCGGCTTTGTTTAAAATTTCTTTAAAATCTTTGTCCGAGTGAGCTTTTACCAACATCTCGGGATTTGGAGTATAAATTTTATACTGAAAATTTTCATCCAAAAAACTGATTACTTTTTTACTAGCCATGTGCCTGGTCAAATCATCTAACCTTACTCCCAAAAAATACTTGAACATAAAACCCATTTAAACTAAATACCTCCTTATAACTTACCACTATTCTCTATTTTTTTCCAGTCTTTTTTACTATTTTTTAAATATAAGAAAAAAACTAGACAAAAATTTATATAAACACAAAAATATAATCAATATTGCCTTTTTGTTTGAATAAAAATTAGCCCAAATTGAGCTAATTTAATTTTATGTTTGCAGTATATCTTCCTATCAAAAAACCAGAAACAACTGCCGAAAAAGCTACAGCAATACACAAACCATAAATTTCAAAATTTGTAATTGGTTCATAGAAACGATGGCTTGGAAACATAATCGACAAAATAACATAAAAAACAAGCCAAAAAAATAAACTAAGAAATAATGTTATAAATGATACCAAAAGAACTTTTACCAGACTTCCCATTTTTTCCTCCTATTTATTTTTTTCCAATAAATAGCCTACTGTAGTGGTTAATATTGGAAGTGATAGATAGCGAATTCCTATCTCCGAGAAATAACTCCCAACACCCATTCCAGACATTGGAAGTAATACTATTAAATCTAGCACTATACTAATTAAAAACCAAACAAGTCCAACCACAATACTAGTTTTAAGAAAATTAATCTCCACTTTTTTGAAATACCAAATCAATACACAAGCTCCAGTAAAAGTTCCTACCACAATCATAATAGACTTAAACAAAAAAACATCTACTAATAATTCACCATCTTTATTAAAAAATAAAATAGATATAATAAACGGAATTAGCCAAATAAAAAAACCGAATAAAATTAATTTTCCTATTTTTTTAATCATATAAAAAATTAAAATGACTTATATAAGATATATTAACATATTTTTAAATTCTTTACTTTTATTCATAGGGAAAAATTTTATTTCCATTTTCATCGTAAAGATGTACTGCCAACACAGGGCAAGCTTCTGCCGCCATCTTTAAAATATCATCATCGCTTGCGTCTGGATTAACAATATAAGCAAGATTCTCATCGTCCATTTGAAAAATTTCCGGAGCAACAACGACACAAGAACGAGCACCAATGCAACCTTCTCTGTCTACCACAATTCTACGAATTTTCCCAGTTTGTCTTGTCGCCTCAAATTTATGTTCTGCCATATTATATATCACCTAAAAAATTATCTTTTAAAATTAAATTATTTTTTTCTTTTATTCTTTCTACTTCTCTACCATTTTCATAAACAGAAAAAACTTTATCATCTTTTCTTACGTTTACCGCATTGCAACAATGTCCGGTACAACCACAAAAATCCAAATCTATTTTATCATTTTGTTCTCCTGCTTTCAAATTAAACCCTTGCTCGTACTCTCTCATTTTTTTTTCTGAACCATTCAACCTACAAGAGATTCCTTTGCAAATCCTAATTTTTTTCATATTATATTCCCAAAGCCGCACGTAATTCTGTGGGTGGTGTCCACATTGGTTCAAAAGTAATTTCTACTTCAACATTTTTAAACCCCAAAATTTTTATTTCTTTTTCAACCTCTCCAATTAACATTGGCCCAACAGGACAGGTTGGGGTTGTAAAAGTCATTATAACTTTTACATCATTTTTACTCAAAATTTGAATATCATAAATTAAACCCATTGTGTAAATATCAATGCTCAATTCTGGATCTATTATAGTTTCTAGTCTTTCAACTATTTGTTCTTTATTTGGTATATTTTTCATAACCATTTTTTTCAATTTCTTTTGCTAGTTCCTTTTTACCGGATTTAATAATTTTTCCATCAACTAAAATATGCACAAAATCCGGTTTTACATATTCCAAAATTCTATTATAATGTGTAATCAATAAAATTGCATTTTCTTGATTGCGAAATTTATTTATTCCGTTTGAAACAATTCTTAAAGCATCTACATCTAAGCCAGAATCTGTTTCATCTAGAATTACACACTTTGGACTTAGGACGGAAAGTTGTAAAATTTCTAACTTCTTTTTTTCTCCACCGGAAAACCCAACATTCAAATAACGACTTGCAAAAGCAGAATCCATATCTAACTCTTTCATTTTTTCTAACAAACTTTTGTAAAATGTAATTGGATTTTGCACCTCGCCAGTTAAAGTAGACTTTACTATCCTCAAAAAGTTTGTAATTGTAACACCTCCAACTTCCGGTGAATTTTGCATAGATAAAAATAAGCCAAGTTTTGCACGCTGGTCTGGCGTTAAAGTTTTGATAGATTTTCCACCTATCAAAATATCGCCTTCTATAATTTTATATTTTGGGTGACCAGCCAAAACCAAGCTCAAAGTAGATTTTCCAGAACCATTTGGGCCCATAATTGCGTGAATTTCTCCAGCCTTTATTTCCAAATTAATTCCTTTTAGAACTTCTTTTCCTTCAACTTCAACTTTTAAATTTTCTATTTTAAAACTTTTCATAATTTATTTTATAGATTTTTGAATTGTATTTTTTCCAAGCATTGCACATTTAATCCTCGTATGGCTAATCTCAATACCCAGCATTTTCAAAACATCTTCATCTTTTATTTTTAAAATTTTCTCTTTTGTTTTTCCCTTTATAAAATCTGTTAACAAAGATGTCGCGGCTTGCGAAATTGCGCATCCATCTCCAACAAATCCAACGTCAACAACTTTATCATTTTTAAATTTAATTTTTATTTTTATTTCATCTCCACACATTGGATTTATTCCTTCTTCACAAATATCAAAGTCCACTAAATCTTTTTTATTTAATGGATTCTTATAAAGATACAAAATATTTTCTTTGTACATTTCTTCCAAACTCATATTAAAATAATTCCTTTATTTTTTTTAAACCTTCAATCAATCTGTCCACATCTTCTTCGTCATTATAAATTCCAAATGAAATTCTAGTTGTACCGTTTATTCCTAAATGTTTCATTAAAGGCATAGTACAATGGTGTCCAGCACGTACTGCGATATTTTGACTATCCAAAATACTAGCAATGTCGTGTGGATGTACTCCTTCAATTACAAAAGAAATTATAGAAATTCTCTCTGCCCCCTCGGCTAGAATACTTAAACCATCTATTTCTTTTAGCCTTTTAACCGCATAAGAACACACATTTTGTTCATGCTCAAAAACAGACCTCATTCCAACATTTTGCAGATATTTTATAGATTTTGCAAGTCCAATAATTTGTGCAATTGGCGGAGTACCGGCTTCAAACTTAAACGGAACTTCATTCCAAGTTGCATCAGTATAACTAACTTTGGAAATCATGTCTCCACCAAAATTTACCGGTTCTAATTTTTCTAATAATTTAATTTTTCCAAAAATTACACCAACTCCGGTTGGTCCATAAAGCTTATGACCAGAAAAAACAAAGAAATCACAATCTAAATCTTTTACATTTATTTCTATTGAAACTATAGATTGTGCGCCGTCCAAAATAGTTATTGCACCAACTTTTTTTGCAATTTCAATCAATTTTTTTGCCGGCGCAATTACTCCAAGTGCATTAGAAACATGTGCAAAAGAAACTATCTTTGTTTTTTCATTTATTAGCTTTTTTGCAGACTCCAAATCCAATTCTAAATTTTTATTTAATTCTATAAATCTAATTTCAAAACCTTTTTCTTTTGATTTTTGTTGCCAAGGAATTAAATTTGCATGGTGTTCTAATCTTGTTAAAACTATATTATCCCCAGCTTTTAAATCCTTACAAAGCATTTGTGAAAGCATATTTATTCCCATAGTTGTTCCACTTGTTAATAAGATTTCTTGGCTTTCTGCAGACAAAAAATCAGCAATAACTTTTCTAGCATCCTCATATTTTTTACTCGCGTTTTCACTTAATTTGTAAGCTCCACGGTGTATGTTTGATTTTACAGAATAGTAATTATTCATTTCTTCTACTACAATATTTGGAATTTGCGCGGTTGCCCCATTATCAAGATAAACCAAATTACTGAAATCAAAAATTTTAAAATCTTTTTTTATTGCTTTTCCTAATTTCATATACTTTTTAAAATTTCTTTTTGCATTTCTTCACCCAAACTTTTTATAGCCTTTGATAAATGTCCAGAAATTAAAATTTCTTCAACTTGTTTTTCATTTAAACCTTTTGTATTTAAATAAAACTTTTTTTCTTCATTAAATTTTGTAATGCTTACACCGTGTGAACACTTTACATTTTCGTTTTCAATTTTCAAATTTGGAACAGCTTGTACTTTTGCATTTTCACTCAACAGCAAAATTTCTGCCTTTTGATTTCCAATACAACTATTAGCACTCGCTTGTACAAACACTTCTTCATTAAGATTTAATTCTGAATTATCATTTACTACAAAGGATGAATAAATGTTTGAAGTAGTTTTATCAGCAATGTGCAATGCATTATGTTTCAATTCCAAATTATCATTATTTTTTAAACTTCCAATGCTATAAACCTCGCCAACAGCACCTTCACCAATAAGCTCTAAATCTAGTGATTCTTTACCACTACTCCCAGTAAAAACATTATATATTTTTAACTCTGCACTGGCCTTAATAACAACTTTAGTGTTCAAGTCAAAATCAGTATCAAAATTCAAAATACAAACTGCTTTTATACATTCTTCTACTACAATATTCAGATTCTTAATTTTAAAAATATCTATTGTCACTTCCCTATTAGATTTTATTTTTAAAGTTTTGTTCATAATACTATCCAATAGAATTTTCCATCTCCAAACCAATCAAATTATTTAATTCCAAAGCATACTCAAGTGGCAAAGCTTTTACAATTGGTTCTATAAAACCGGAAACTACTAATTTTATAGCGTCTTCTTCAGAAAGTCCTTTGCTCATTAAATAAAAAATTTCTTCTTCACCGATTTTTCCAGCTCTAGCTTCATGAATTATATTCACATCATTATTATGAATTTTCATTGTTGGTGTTGTATTTGAAATAGAATTTTTTCCCATCAAAAGTGCATCACACTCTACAGAAACAGAAGAATTTTTTGCTTTTTTATTTACAAAAACCATTCCACGATAAGTAGAAACTCCACCATCAACAGAAATTGATTTTGCTTTTATATTTGACTTTGTATTTTCTGCTACATGTATTACTTTTGCTCCAGCATCTTGGTTTTGACCATTCCCAGCAAACGCAATTCCTAAACTATCTGAACGCGCATTTTTACCACGCAAAATAGAACAAGGATAAAGCATTGTTACACCAGAACCCAAATTTCCATTTATCCATTCTATCATTCCATCCTCATCAACCAATGCTCTTTTTGTATTTAAGTTGTAAGTGTTTTTTGACCAGTTTTCTATTGAGTAATAACGAACACGAGCACCTTTGCCCACAAAAATTTCCACACAACCAGCATGCAAAGAATTCACAGCATATCGCGGTGCAGAACATCCTTCTATATACTGAACCTCACTTCCCTCGTCTGCAATTATTAAAGTATGTTCAAACTGTCCACCGGCCATTGCATTCATACGAAAATATGCCTGAAGTGGCAAGGTAACTTTTACGTTTTTTGGAATATAAATAAAAGTTCCACCAGACCAAACAGCCATATGAAGCATTGCAAATTTATGATCATTAATTGGAACACACTGGGTCATAAAATATTTCTTCACTAATTCGGAATATTTTTTTACCGCTGTATCCATATTTTCAAAAACCACTCCCTGTTTTTTTAAATCTTCTTGAATGTTGTGGTAAATAACTCCAGAATCATATTGTGCACCAACTCCAGCCAAAGACTTTTTCTCTGCTTCCGGAATTCCTAATCTATCAAAAGTTCTCTTTATTTCTTCTGGCACATTTTTCCAATTTACAGATTCTTCTGCGTCTGGTTTTGTATAATAAACAATTTTTTCTAAATCCAACTCACTCAAATCAGGACCCCATTTAGGAATTTCTTTTTCTACATACAAATCATAGGCCTGAAGTCTTTTTTCTAACATCCAAGCTGGTTCATTTTTTTGTTTTGAAATTTCTAAAACAACTTCACGACTAATTCCTGGTTTTATTTTGAAAGCGGAAAAATCACCATCCGCCTTGTCATAAAGCATACGATTCTTTTCTAATCCATCTATAATTTTCTGCTCTTTTGAAATCATAATTATTTCTGCATTTTCTCTACTTCTCTCAAATTCAAAACTATTTCTGGTAAAAATTTCATTACATAATCAATTTCTTTTTTTGTAGTATTTTTACCAAGACTAAACCTAACACCAGATAAATTTCTCTCATTTGAATATCCACAAGCTTTCAAAACGTGTGATAATTCTTCTGTTTCAGAAGTACAAGCAGAACCTGTTGAACAAGAAATTCCATATTGATCCAAATAAAACATTAAACTTTCTCCGCTCAAACCCTCAAAAGAAACATTCAAATTATTTACCAATCTTTCTTTTCCTAATTCTGCTCCATTCAATTTTACATTTTTAATTTTTATATTAATTTCTTCCCAAAAATAATCTCTTACTTTTTGAATTTTTATGTTATTTTTTTCCCTATTTTCATTTGCAAAATCAAGTGCAATTGCAACCCCAACTATTCCAGGGGTGTTTTCTGTTCCAGCCCTATAACCCATTTCTTGTTTTCCGCCATAAATTAAAGGTTCTAATTCTAAACCTCTTCTTTTAAATAAAACCCCAACGCCTTTTGGACCATAGATTTTACTCCCATTTATAGTCATCAAATCTACATGAAGTTTTTCTACTGCCAAATCTAATACACCAACCGCCTGACAAGCATCAGTATGAAAAACAACTTTTGAATCTTTGTTTTGTTTTCTAAACCTTAGAATCATTTTCCCAATTTCTGCAATTGGTTGAATAGTTCCAACTTCGTTATTTGCATACATTATAGAAACCAAAACAGTATTTTTATTTAACGCATTTTTTAAATCTCTCAAATCTATCAAACCATTTTTATCCACTGGCAAATATTTTACTTTAAATCCCATTTCCTTCAACTTTTTAATTGGTTCCAAAACTGAATGATGTTCTATTTCTGTTGTTATAATCTCCCCTTTTTTAAAATTCTTACGAATGGTTCCAAGAATCGCCAAATTATTTGATTCTGATCCACTTCCTGTAAAAATTATACTATTTGAATTTGTTTTTAAATTTTCTGCAATTAATTCTCTTGCACCATTTAAAGCCTTTTTTGCCTCCACACCAGCTGTATAAATAGAAGAAGGGTTAGCAAAACTATCCTTTACAAAAGAATTCATAATCTCCAAAATACCACTATCCGTACGAGTTGTAGCAGCATTATCTAAATAAACATTCATTTTAATTTTTGGTTTTTTAGGCAACATATTTGTCCAAAGTAATAGTAGATAAATAATTTAATAAGTCCACATTTATTTTTTGAAAGACACTAACAGATTTACAACCTGCCAACATTTTACAATTTCTGTTATACTTAAAGCACTCAACAACATTTGTTTCACCATCTATAATTTCTGAAATGTCTTTTAGTGTTAACTCAGAAAGTGTTTTAGACAACAAATATCCTCCATTTGTCCCCTTCGTAGATTCTACAATTCCAGCTTCACGCAATTTACCGGCAATTCGTTGTAAAAAAAGGAAAGATATGGTAGTGTTTTTAGAGAATTGCCGAACACTAAGTGGCGCATTTTCCTCCTGACAAGATAGCGCTATCAAAAACTGAATTGTATAATCTAATTCTTTGCTAAGTTTTATCATAAAACGAACTCATACTGAATTAGTATGATATAACAATAATCCACTTTTGTCAACAAAATATGCAGACTTTTGAAAGTAAAATTATAAATATAAAGAAAATTGCTGAAAATACGATTTCTATAGAAACAGAAAAGCCAACAGACTTTAATTTTAGTGCTGGACATTTTTTACAATTTCTAATTCCAACGCCAGAAAATGAAGTTCTACGTTCTTATTCTATAGCTTCATCCCCACAAGAACACACTCTTCTTTTTTGTATAAAACTTGTCAAAGATGGTGTTGCTTCTGAATACTTAAGAAATTTAAAAAACGGAGATATTTTGAAAATGAAAGGAACTTTTGGAAGATTTACCGAAGAAGAAAATAATAACTCACTATTTTTTGTTGCAACAGGCACAGGACTCGCCCCAACAATTTCTATTATAAAAGATCAGCTAAAAAATAAAGGAAACAAAAATAAAATCCACCTACTTTTAGGATTTCGTTCTGAAAATAATATATTTTGGCAAGAAGAATTAGAAAATCTAGAAAAAGAATATTCAAACTTCACCTATATGTTGACCCTTTCTCAACCTAGCGAAAGTTGGAACAACATGCAAGGACGCGTCACACTATATTTTAACCACCCATCACCAAGCTACAAGTACTTTATGTGTGGAAACCAAGGAATGGTCTCAGAAATACGCCAAATTTTACTTGAAGGCGGAATAGACAACTCCCAGATACACTTTGAAATTTTTTAAAAACATAAAACATCAAAACACCTTGACAAAAAGGTGTTTTTTTGTTAAAGTTAGCGCGGTTTAGAGTTCGCTAAACTAAAGGTTCCTTAACATTTGAAGGAGAAAGAAAAATGAAAAAACAAGAAGAAGTGTCTGCGGTTCAGATAATAATGCCAAATTATGTAATTGAACCTCTTCCAACACTTGGTCTAGACTATTTTCTTCTTTATACTCACAATCCTGAGTCTAATTTTGTTACTATCTTCTCCAAAGAAAAACTAACAGAATTCGAAACTGCAATACTATCGTATACAGACCTTTCTAACGAAGAACATAGAAATATGATAGAAAGTAGAGTAAAATCAATAAAAGAATTGGCAAACACCACAAAACTATTAGAAACAATAGACGATGTAATCGAATTAGTAAGAAATTTTGAACTACCGAAAGATTTTCAACCTTTACTTCAGTTCGAAATATGTAACGATATTGACTGTAAAATAAAAAATATTCACGGAAGAATTATTATACCTACTCCAAAAAAATTCCAAATAATTTTTAGAAATAAAACCCCAGAACAAATGGTAGTAGAAGAAGGCATTCCCTCCTTTTCAGAAGGTTTTAATATATGTCTACTAGAACAAGGATTTTCTGGTCCTGAATTGATTTATGTTTTAAAACAAATGATAGATATGGGTTTACCACCACGCATAGAAAAGAAGAAAAAGAACCTGCAAAACTAAGAGGTTTAAGAAAAAAGCAAGAGCGTTGAAATTCAACGCTCTTTTTTATTTATTTAAATTTTCTCTACAAACGAATTTCCATCTTCTGTTTTGCATTGCCTTGGGTAACTTTCCATAACTGGATAGCCCGCTTTCAGACACTCTTTAAAATCTGTTATAAAACTACTTTCCAAAAAAAGTCCACCTTTTCCTTCTTCCTTTTTTAATAATTCTTGTACTAACTCTTTTGCCGATTTGTCACCTTCTACTTTTATTCCCAATCTTTCACTAACTTTTTTCAATAATTGTTCATAACCTTCATTAGAAATAGTTTGCTCCGCAGAAGTTACTGACTGACCTGTGGTTCTTTTATATAACAGTTCCCCGTCTTTATACTCGTATACTCCTTCCAAAGATTTTATATCATCAAAATCAGACTGAAAAAGACCAGGGAAAGCCTTCAAAAGCATATATGCGTCAAACCCCTCGATTGGTTGTCCGACAACCTCTATCCCAGTCTCCACAAGATTAGATTGAAAGGTTTTTGCGGCATCACTCTCATTAAATTTATTTTCTTCACTTGTGGGGCTTTTTGCCAACCAAATTACAGCAAACATGGTAATCGCAACGACTCCCCAGGTTAAAATTCTTTTTTTCATACTACACTTAGTTATTTTACAACTTTTATTAGTTCCACTTTATCTTCTATTTCAACCACAACCTTAATCTTTACTCTTCCAACAACTTGCCCCCGCTCTGTCTCTACCAAAACTCGCCATTTACCAGGCGCTGGATTGGTTTTAAAAGAATAACCACGAAAACCATCTCCCCTACCTCCAATTATAGCAAAACCTAAACGTTCTTTGTCAAGCCATCTACCTTCTTTTTCGCTATAATATTGCCAATGATGATAAATTTTTGTTTTTAAATCTGATGGCGCAAAAATTGCAGAATAAATATAAACCTTTTCTCCTTGAGCTATAGTAATAGTTTGTCCAGGAATAATTTTATCTAAAAAGTTTTCTTTTTCACCGGTAAGCATATAATCTCCACCTTCCCTATCTATATTATGATAGACCCCCGCTTCACGAAGTGCAAGTGGAATTGGTGGAATTATGTTTGCAAAATACAAAAAATACATCCCAGAAAAAATTACAGCAATCACAAGTACAAAATAAAACTTATTTCTTTTTACGCTTGGAACAAGTTTAGAAAGTAAATAAATATATAAAGAAATTAAAAGTAAACTCACAAAACCACCCAATACAAATGGCCAAGCACTAACAGTATTTAATAAAAAAGATAAAAACAAAACAGAAATTGAAAACAATATAAAAAAGTAAACACCAACTTGGACAACAGGTTTCAAATAATATTTTCTAAAAATATCGTTAGACACCATAAGTCCCGCAATTATCAAAACAAATGGCCAACTAGCAGAAAAAGCCCCGCTAAACCAATAAAAAATAAGTGAGGCACTAAGCAAAGCTCCGAAAGTAAACTGGATAAGCAGTGGCGAGTAGAGCCGAATATAGCTCCAATAAATAGTCCTGTGCTCTAAGCCACTGTCATCATAATAATTTATAAAAGCTATTGTCAGCCCAGCCAAAAATATATAAACCCCTAAAATAATGAAGGCTGTACTTAATTGAATTGCCTTAAAAGTAATAGCGTCCATCACCACACCACCAATCAAAAAAGCTGGTAGCAAAAATCTTTCATATTTTTTCTGCAACTTTTGTAAATTTTGAAAATGCTTTGATTGTTTTATTCTTTTTAACACAAAATAATAGACTTATCTTTTAAGTAAGTCTATTATACCATTTTTATATTTTTTGATGTATTTCTTTGCTAGTCAAATTTAAGTGTGGCCATTATATCTTGTAATTCTACGGTATCATAACTTGCTTGATATACTCTAAAAGATACTATACGGTCCTCGTGTTTTGTAAAATATCCAACAACCTCATATAGTTCACTAATAGTAATTTTTAAAAAATTATTACTGCCAATTGTAATATTCTGGTATGGAATACCTGTTTTAACCGTTACTTCCTCCAACGAATTACCAGGTAAATCAAACTCTGCAATAAAATATTGATCTAATGACTGAGAAGTAGTTTCCACTTTAATTTCATAATGTGGAATTTGGCAAGTATTACATTCAGATGGTGGGTTTATATGATTTTTATATTCTTCTGACGTCCAAAGCCCCTTGTCATCAGCGATATATTCAGCTGGATATGTAAAAGATATTCCATTTTCATTCCAAATTTTTTTCTCTTCTAAAACTTCAGTCTGTTTCTGTTCAGGAATTATTTTTGATGTTTCTTGCAAAATATAAAAAATTCCACAAAATACAGAAGATAGAATAAATAAAGAAAGAAAAATTTTATTTTTGTGTGACATAACCATCTTAATTCATAATTAAATTTATTAGTCAGCTTATCACAAAATTTATGTTTTGTCAATCTTTTTATTCATTTTATTAATTTAAAAAACAACACTAAAAAGGAAGTGTCATATTTATAGAATTACTTGCGCCACCCGCCGAAGTTTGGTTAACTGGCATTTCAAAATTTACAGCAATTGGCAATATCTCACCTGTAATAGTTGGATAATAAAGCATCCTGTTTTTTATTCCGTACTCATAAATTTCCTTTGTTACCCTTACATCTTGTTCACAATATTTTTTGATTTCATCTATTTTTCCCTCGTCCCACCATTTCATTGCTTGTAATCCATCGGCACTCTTTTCTATCTGCAAAGTTGCTTTCGCAATGTCATTCAACCTATATCTTTTTCCTGAAGATTCTTTAATTACCTTCAACAAATCTAAATGAGGGAAGCTTTTTAAATCGCCTGCATAATATTTATTTAAAATTGGAATATCAAAAGATTCACTATTATATCCAATTAGTCTTTCTGCTTTTTCCAAAATTGGCCATAAATTTATTAATTCCTCTTTTGTATAAGATGAATATTTTCCAGTTTCAGTTTCACAAATAGAAACCACCGTCATTTCTAATTCTGCAAAATTTCTAATATCTCCTGTTGTTTCTATATCAAATACTACTTCTCTTGACATAATATAAACTTTTACATAAAAGAAAAAGTGCAAAAAGCACCTTTTCTGTTAATTATAAGAAAACTATTCTTTTGATCTTGCCAAAACTTCATCAATCTGAGTTTTATCAAAACCTATCAAAATTTCTCCCCCTATATCTAATACTGGTACTCCCAATTGTCCGGATTTTTCTTGCATTTCCCCTGCTTTTTCTCTGTCTTCTGCAACATTAATATCTTCAAATTCAACTCCTTTTTCTTTTAGATAATCCTTTGCCTTATGGCAATATGGACAAGTTGGTGTACTATAAACTAAAACTTTCATAATTATAAAATTATTATTTAATAATACCACTAGTATAACATTATTATTTTTTTGCAACAACTAGCATGGCTGTAACTTTTTTTGCAAGTGGAGTCTCATGAAATCCTGTTTTGTAATCTCGAATTGAGTTCATAATTGTACTGTAAGAATACCTAAACTCTTCTCCACGTTTTGTACCAGGATCATTTGTGATAAACTCACTTTTATTTTCATCGTAACCACGAATTACAAGCATATGAATTTCTGGACCAGGCTGTACAAAATATGGATTATTCAAAAGTCTACCATCAGAAGGAATTAGAACAATTTTTCCGTCTGCCAAATGCTTTTTTATATCATCTACATTAATATCGTAAAATAATTCGACATTTGGATAATTGTAATATTCTGTCAACAATCTTTTTGTGTCTGAAGCAGAACTATCATGATAAGTACCCCATTGCGAAACCTCCCAAGCAGACATTTCAGCAATTTCTTTTGTTGCCTCATCTTTACTCAAACTTTTTCCTTCTACCCATTTTATGGCCATAAGAACACTAGCTTCTTCACACGCATCTTGGTATCTAGCGTCATCCCATTGAGCAAACGGTGCCTGAGATGTAAACGGCACATCATAATTTATTTTTAACAGAACACCTTCTGCGTCTATTTTAGACGGGGCCACAAATTCAACTATTTTTGTAATTAAACTTTTTTCCTCTACTGCTGGTTCTACAACTTTTTCTTCTACAGCGCCATCGTTTTCTTCTTTTGGCAATTCATCTTCCACTATTCTGTCACTATTTGAAAATATATTTTTAGTAGTAGATGAAATGTTTTCCTTTGTTTTTGCTAAAGATTCTGGAAACTTGTCATACTTTAAATAAAAAAAAGACAAAAAAATTAAGACAAAAAAACAACATGCTAAAAAGGAATAAAGAAACAAAAAACTTTTTTTCATAAAAACATTGCTACTTAGATCAATTTATAATATCATTATTATAACATTAAATTGTATTATGAAGAAAGAAATTGTAATAATAGGAGGAGGAACCGGAACTTTTACTGTTTTAAGTGGTTTACGTAATTATGATGTAAATCTTACAGCAATTGTTTCTATGGCAGACGATGGTGGCTCTACTGGTGCTCTAAGAACCGAACTTGGAGTTTTACCACCTGGAGATGTTAGACAGTGTTTAGTAGCTCTTTCTACTTCTGATGTTTTTATGAATACGTTAATGAACCATCGCTTTACAGAAGGTTCGTTAAAAGGACACAACTTTGGAAATATCCTCATCTCCGCCTTGGAACAAGTAACTGGAAGTTTTGACAAAGCAATTGAAAAAACATCTGAAATTTTAAACATAAAAGGAAAAGTGATACCCGTAACTTTAGAAGACATAACTTTAATAGCAAAACTAAAAAACGGAATGGTTTTACAAGGAGAACATAAAATTGACACTGGTAATTTAACTGGACTAGAAAAAATATACTTAAAAAAAGATGCAGAAGCAAATCCAAAAGCGTTAAAAGCTATAGAAAAAGCTGACTTAATAATTATTGGCCCAGGAGATATTTACACAAGTCTATTACCAAATTTATTAGTTCGTGGAGTTTCTAAAGCAATCAAAAAAAATAAAAATCCAAAAGTATTCGTATGTAATCTAATGAATAAACTTGGGCATACAAACAATTTTTGTATTGTAGATTTAGTTGAAGAAATAGAAAAATACCTAAAAGACACTTTTGACTTTGTATTGTTTAACACATCTGAACCGTTATTAGACTTAACAAAAATTTACAAAGAAGATGGACAAGAAACAGTTTTAATAAATTTAGAAAAAATAAAACAAAGAAAATCATCATCAAAAACCCAATTTTTTGGAGCCGATTTACTTAGCTCTGTTAGTATAGAAGCACAAAAAGGAGATAACATAAAAAGAAGTTTAGTTCGCCATAGTCCAGAAAAATTAGCAAAATTAATTTTTTCACTGTTATGAATTTACCAAAAAATTGTTGCCTGTTATTTGATCTCGACGGAACTTTAGTAACATTTAAAGACAAAAAACAAGGACTGTGGGATATTTTTTTAAAAAAAGGAATTTCAGACGAAATTATCAAAGAAAATTACCAAAAAGTTATAAATAATGCCTTTAATTTAGAAAAATTTTTAGATTCTTTTGAAAATTTAGAGAAAACAGAGATTATAATAGAAATGCAAAATTGGTTAAACAAAAACATAATCCTCTACCCAGATGCAAGTTTTATAAAAAACAAAGGATTTTCATTTGTTTTATTTACTTTTGGAGACATAAAATATCAACTTGAAAAAATAAATGCCGTAGAAATTAAACCGGACTTATTTTTATTCTCTGAAAAATTTCCAAAAATACAAACAATCAAATCGTTTATAACTTCTTTGGCATCAAAAATAAAAAAAAATGGACCAATTATATTTATAGATAATTCATTTTTAGAACTAGATGCTGTACGAGACGAGGGCTATTCTGAAGATAAAATTATAACTATCTGGCTAAATCGTAACAAAACAAATGACAAACCAAGATACAAACACCTAGAGATAAACTCTCTAAATGAATTAAATTTTTAAAGAAAAAATCATCGGCAGTACCGATGATTTTTTCTTTAAAGCATATTTTTTAACGCTTTCTCCATTGATGTCCACGTCTTGCCCTTCTTTGTCCTGGTTTCTTTCTTTCTTTTGAACGAGGATCTCTAGTTGTGTATCCTTCTGCTTTCAAAATTGGTTTCAAAGTTTCGTCTAATTTAATCAAAGCTCTTGTAATTCCGTGTCTGATAGCTTCTGCCTGACCATTAACTCCACCCCCCAAAACTCTTACAGAAACATCAAATTCATTTTCTTTTCCAGTAAGCAGAAAAGGTGCAAGAATTTTTTCTTGCCACAAAATAAGTGGAAAATATTCCTTTAGGTCTTTATCGTTAATAACGATATTACCTTTTCCTTTTTGGATACGAACACGAGCGGCAGCAGTTTTTCTTCTACCAACAGCACGTATAATTGTAATTTCTTTATCACCAACCATAATATTAAACCTTAATAGTCAAACGTTTCATCATATTGTTACGCAATCTGTTCTTTGGCAACATACCATAAACAGCTTTTTTCATAACTTCTGTAGGATTTTTATCAAAAACTTTCTTTAAAGGAGATCTTCTTAATCCACCTGGATGCATAGTATGGTGAAAAAAATCTTTTTGTACCAATTTTCTTCCTGTAAATTTAACTTTTCCAGAGTTTACAATCGTTACAAAATCACCACAATCTAAATGGGGGGCAAAAGAAGTCTTATTTTTACCGCGCAAAATCGTAGCTACTTCTGTAGCAACACGACCAACAGATCTAT
The DNA here is from genome assembly GCA_964535435.1 of uncultured Gammaproteobacteria bacterium. Taxonomy (GTDB): domain Bacteria; phylum Patescibacteriota; class Patescibacteriia; order Magasanikbacterales; family UBA922; genus JAKITS01. The sequence continues at coordinate 20,532 of CAZHUL010000002.1, forward strand.
CTGTTGCATCAATTTCATGTAATTTTCTAATTATTTCTATAGCCATATTTTTAAACAAACTCTATCTTAACTATTGGAGCACCATCGTTTTTTCTGTTCTCCAATTTAATAATACGAGTGTAGCCACCATCTCTCTCAACATATTTTGGCCCTACCTCTTCCATCAATTTCTTTACAGCTTCTTCTGTAAACAATTTACTAATAACTAGTCTACGTGCAGCTAACGTATTTTTTCTTGCTTTTGTTACTAAAGGTTCAACATAAGTTCTAAGAGCCTTAGCTTTAGCTTCGGTTGTCTTTATAGAACCATGTAAGATCAAGCTTTCTGCCAAATTCTTAATAAGAGCAGTTCTAGCAGCTTTTTCTCTTCCTAAAGTAAATTTTTGTTTTCTATGACGCATAAAATTCTTACTTTTATCTACTTCTTTGTAGTTGCTTTCTTATCTTTAGCTACGGTCTTCTTTTTTGCAACTTTTTTTGCTTTAGCTTTTACTTCCTCGTTTCCACCTGAAGCTTCTAAAACTAATCCAAAATAGTCCATTAAAATTTTTGCTGCTTGTGCAACAGCTTCTTTTGGGGTAATTGTTCCGTCTGTTTCAATATCTAAAACTAATTTTTCATAGTCTGTAACATCTCCAACACGAATCAATTCTACAGTATGACCAACATTACGAATTGGTGTATAAAGTGAGTCCACACCTATTGTACCTAAATCAAAACTTTTTGTATCTTTTTCTCCAACTGGTACATAGCCACGACCATTACCAATTGTAATCTCCATTTCAAAATTCTTGTCTGCAGAAGTAATAGTTGCTAATTTTAATTCTGGGTTAGCAATTTCAATATCCGCATTTTTATCAAAATCTGCAGCTGTTACATCTCCCAGTCCTTTTTTGTTTAAAAATAATGTAACTGGTTCTTCTGAGAAAGAACGTACAGCCAACTCTTTTAAGTTCATTATAATTTCCACAACATCTTCTGCTATACCTTCTGTAGCTGAAAATTCATGTTGTACACCATTAATTTTTACAGATTCAACAGCGGCACCAGGCAATGATGAAAGCAATACTCTTCTAAAAGCATTACCTAAAGTTACACCATAACCCTGATGACAAGGTGTAATAACAACCTGACCAACATTTGGTTGTTCGCCATCTTTGAACTCAATTGTATTTGGTAGTAAAATTTGCTCCATATAATAATGTTTTATAGAGGAACCCCCCTCTTTTTTATATTAACGTGATGAGTAATACTCAATTATTAATTTAACATCAAAAACCTTTTCAAAATCATCTTCAAGTGGAGTACTAACAACCTTTCCGGAAAGTTTATTTAAATCCATAGAAACCCAAGATGGTAATTCTGCATTTGACAAATCTTCTTGTAAATTTTCAAACATTTTCTTTTTCTTTTTGCTGTCTTTAATAGTAATCTCGTCTCCAACCTTAACAGTGTGTGATGGGATGTTCATGAATTTACCGTTTAGGGTAAAAAGTGAGTGATTTACCATTTGTCTTGCTTGAGCTCTTGTTTTTGCAAAACCCATTTTGTAAACCACATTGTCCAATCTCATTTCCAAAAGTTGATGAAGATTAACTCCGGAGTCGCCAGATATTTTGTTTGCTTTTCCTACATAAGAACTAAATTGCCTTTCTCTAATTCCGTAAATCAATTTAGCTTTTTGTTTTTCTAAAAGTTGTTTACCATAACTAGAAACATTTTTACGTCCTTTGCTTAAACCTTGAATCCCAGGTGGTTGGCTTAAACGTTTTGCAACCTTTGCTGTATTACTTTTCAATCCTAAATGTACGCCAAAACGACGTGCTAGTTTATTTTTTGGTCCAATATACTTTCCCATAACTATTCTTTTAAAAATTACACTCTTCTTCTTTTTCTAGGTCTACATCCATTGTGTGGAATAGGTGTAACGTCTTTTATAGATAAAACTTGAATTCCGCCAGTATTAAAGGTACGGATTGCAGATTCTCTTCCTCCTCCAATTCCTTTTATAAAAATACTCACTTCTTTAAGTCCATATTCCTTTATAGCGTCAGTAACTTTTTTAACAACTTGGCTTGCAGCATAAGGAGTAGCTTTTTTTGGTCCTTTAAAACCAACCATTCCAGCACTAGCCCAACCAAGAACATTTCCATTTTGATCGGTTACTGAAACAATAGTATTATTAAAGGTAGCTTGAATATAGACCCTTCCTGTCGGAACACTCTTTATTACCTTTTTTTTCTTTGCTTTTTTTGCTACTTTATTAGCCATAAATTATATAAAAGTTAATTATGTCTTTTGTGCTACTGGTTTATTTCCACTAGTAGCCAAGTTTCTAACATTTCCTCTAACTGTGCGAGAATTAGTCTTTGTTCTTTGCCCACGCACAGGTAAACGTTTTGCATGTCGAGAACCACGGTAAGACTTAATATCTTTCAATCTTTTTATATTTGAAGAAACGATTCTTCTTAAATTTCCTTCTGTTGTTAGACTTTTTTCTACAATGCTACGAATTGCATCTTCTTGTTCTTGTGTTAAATCTTTAACAGAAGTGTCTGGATCAACTCCAGCACTTTGCAAAACTTTTTTTGCGCTAGTTGCACCAATCCCATATACATAAGTAAGGGAAACTCCAACTTTCTTTTCTTTAGGTATTGTTACTCCAGATAATCTCATAAAATACTTTAATTAAGCTGCTTTTTTTCTTTGTTTAGTACCTTGTCTTTGTTTGTGTCTTGGATTCTCACAGATAACATAAACAACACCACTTCTACGTGTGGTTTTACATTTGATACAACGTTTTTTAACTGATGACTTAACTTTCATAAACTAAGTTTAAAATCTATAAGTAATTCTTCCTTTTTTAAGGTCGTAAGGAGTCATCTCTACCTTTACCTCATCTCCCACGCCAAGACGTATACGGTTTATTCGCATTTTTCCTGATAAATGTGCTAACACTTCATGTTCATTTTCTAGCTTAACTCTGAAGGTAGCACCAGGTAGAAGTTCTTCAATTGTTCCTCTAATCTCTAAAACTGCTTTGTTCGACATGTGTTTTTAATTAACTGGCAACATTTTACATCAAAGTAAAAAAAATGTCAAGCCAAAATTTATATTTTTATTTTATTTCTTAATTTAGCCGTTTTTTGGTACTTATTATTGTAGTATATTTTACCTATAAATCCAATATCTATACAAAAAAAAGTTCCAAGAAACGCCAAGTGCTATTGTGCAAATTCTAACAAACTTATAGTCAAATTCTAAAAAGTGACTAAACACAAGCATAGTTACAATACCTATTATATAGTTAAACCCAACTACAATCAAGTACTTTATAAATTGCCATTGAATAAAACCTGTTTTTTGATTACCGAAAGACCAATATTTGTTTAATAAAAATACAAAAATAAATATTGGAACTTGTCCAAGCATAACCGCACGAACAGGATCTAAATTTAAAATTTCTTTTAAAAAGATAAGTAAAAGTACATCCAGACATAATGCAGATATTCCTACAACAAAATACCTTACAAACTCTATACGCATCCCCCAAACTAAGTTTAGTAAATTTTTTACTTTTTCTTTTGTGGTTTCTAAATTCATTTTGATTATTCAAGTATAGCTTTAATTCTACGGACTCCGGCGCTTACAGCTTCTTGTTTTACAATTTTAAATTTACCCAAACTTTCTGTATTTTCTACATGGGGTCCACCACAAATTTCTTTACTAGCAATCTGAGATTCATCTCCAATAGTATAAACCTTTACTTTGTCCCCATATTTATTTCCAAAAAGACCAATTGCACCTTGTAATTTTGCTTCTTCCACACTCATTTCTTTAAAATCTACAGGTAAACCACCATTTATAGCATCGTTTACTAATTTTTCAACTTGTGAAACTTGATCGTCAGTTAACTTTTCTTGATAAGAAAAATCAAAACGCAATCTTTCTGCTGTTATATTGCTCCCTTTTTGTTCTACTTGATCTCCTAGCACCTTTCTAAGCGCTGTATGGAGCAAATGTGTTGCAGTATGATACTTTGTACTCATCTCACCACTATCGGCCAATCCGCCCTTAAATTTTTGTTCTGCGCCTTTACGAGAAAGATCTTGATGTTTTGTAAGTTCTTCATTAAAACCAGTAGTATCAACCAACTTATCAAGCTCTACAGCTAATTCTTCTGTCATTTCAATAGGAAAACCATAAGTTTGATAAAGGTCAAAAGCATCTTTGCCTGAAATATTTTCATTTGACAAACTTTCAAAGTGTTTAAGTCCTGTTTTTAAAGTTTTTCTAAATTTATCCTCTTCTTTTGAAAGTTCATTTAAAATTTTATCTCTGTTTTGTGATAATTCTATATATGCGTTTTGGTAAGAATTTATAACAGAGCTAGCAAGTTCTCCACAAAAATTTCCTTCTATTCCAATTTTACTAGCATATCTAACTGCGCGACGAACAAGTCTACGAGTAAAATATCCCTGATCTTTGTTAGAAGGATAAGCCCCGTCAGAAATTAAGAATGTTGCAGCACGCAAATGATCCATAATTACACGAAAAGATTCTTGAACTTCTTCTGAACCATAACTTTTTCCACTCAAATTTTCCAAAGTTTTTCTCATTTTGTCAAAAACATCTATAAGGAAGACATCTGGTACATCATTTTTTGCGGCCATTATTCTCTCCAACCCACCACCAAAGTCAACATTGCTTTGTGGCAAAAGTTCAAAACCAAGATCTGTTTTTAGATATTCCATGAAAACATTGTTTCCAATTTCCATAAAACGCCCACAATCACAGTTTGGATGGCATTCTTCTTCTGCCCAACGAGATTTTTCGTGAAGTCCTAGTTCTATACCAAAATCCCAAAATACTTCTGTGTCTGGTCCTCCTGGCTGGCCTGCTGGCATGTTTTCTGGCTTTCCAGACATGCTCCACCAATTTTTACTTTCATCATAATAGAAAATTTTACCGTCTTGCATTCCATAAAAAGGATCATTTATAATTTTTGCATCCATTCCAATAGACTCAAAAAGTTCTTTCCAAATTTGTGCAGACTTTTCATCTCTTGGAAGGTTTAGACTTTCTTTTCCCCTAAAAACCGTTACATAAATTCTAGAAGGATCCAAACCAACAACTTTTGTAATAAATTCAAAAAACCAAGGTATTTGTTCTTCTTTAAAATAATCTCCAAGTGACCAGTTTCCTAGCATTTCAAAAAAAGTGGTATGCCTATTGTCCCCCACTTCTTCTATGTCTTGAGTACGAAAACATTTTTGTGAATCTGTAATCCTAACACCAAGTGGGTGCTTTTCACCAAGCAAATATGGAACCATTGGTTGCATACCAGAACTTGTAAAAAGTGTTGTTGGGTCATTTTCTGGTAAAAGTGAAGCGGAAGAAATACGTTCATGTCCTTTTCCTTTAAAAAATTCAAGGTATTTTTCCCTTAGTTCATTGGTTGAAATCATATTTCGGTATATTTAATTAGTTGATTTTATTCTGTGCCCTTTTGTGTTTTTTATTGTCATCTCGGACAAAAGTCTTTTAATCTGCAATCCATAAACATCTTTTATTTCTTGTATATTCTTTTTTCCATAGTACCAAGATGGCCAAGAATCTCTTTCTTCTGATTTCCCAATATAAGCTTCTAATAAATCAGGTAATCCTATTTTTTCTGTACTTTCTTCCTTTCCATCTACATAGGGATAACCAGACACATCAATATCTACATTATTAAACAATTTTTCATCTTCAAAAAAAGGTAATAATGCTGGGGCAGCATCCGGAGATAATTTTAATAAATAATAAATATCAAGACTTTTCCCGTCGTTAACAACTCTTCGAACATTTTCTTTGGCTATTATATAGTCCACATTTATCAAACTAACACTAACAAAAGCACAAAATATTACTAAAATACTAAAATTAAAAAACTTTTGAAATGATAATTTTGTAAATAATGCAATTCCTGAAAATAATAATAGCCCAATTATTACGTAGATAAACCATTCTACATACAAACGTTTTACTGTGTAGCCATATGCTTCTTGATACATATTCATACGCATAAGTGCAGAATACGCTATAACGCCAACTTGTGAAATAAGACTAACTTGAAATATATTAATCAATATCAGTGTTTTGTGTTTTGAAGTTGACCTGAAAACTATCAAATGTAAAACAGCCGATAAAAGTACTACCCAAACCAATTCAAAAAATCCATTTTTTGCGTATTCTGCATAAGTTAAGTCCAAATCAAGTGGTGAGCCTGCAAATAGATATTTAACTTGAATAAAAACAAATGCCAAAAATAAAATGTTTACCAAACCAAGAACAATTCCCACTACAATACTATCAAATTTCTTTACACTAGTTTCCTTGTGATTCAACTTGTGAGCTTGGTCAATAAAAACATACCAAACAGAACCTATAACAACCGATCCTATTACAACCCTAATAACACGAGCAAATATATTAAAATCAATAAAGTTATCAACAAAGTTTACAAAATAAACTCTAAAAACTTCATCGGCATTTGATAACAAAATGGTAAATATCGCTAAAATTGGTAATGAGATACTTAAACCTAGTAATATTTTTCTAATTATTTTTTGTGTATTTTTTCCTTTTTCCCACACAAAGATATCTGCAAATAATGGTTTAACTTTAAACAAGGGGTCAAATATGTTTGTTATTGTTGGAATATTTTTGAATATAATTGGATGTTTATTCGGGTTTTTTAATGTTAGAAGTAAACTATAAATAATAAGAGAAATACCAAGAACTATCAATCCAACAGATTGAACCAATAGATTTGTATATAATGCGGGTGACAGGGAAAGAAATAAAATTGGAATAGACAATAAAAAAAACCTCCTATCTTGTACATTTTTTGTTAAAAGTGCAACAGCACTAAACCCAAACAAATACGCAAATACAAAAACAAAAACATTAATACCTGGCATTTCTCTAATAAACAAAAGGTCTGCAAGCGTAGCTATCAAAACAGCAACAACTACAAACGTTAGTCTTTTTGTTTTATGATTATCTTTTTGTAAAAATGAAAAATTCATAAATTTAATTTATAGTTCCACCACCCAAACACTTGTTATTTTTATAAAATACAGCAAATTGCCCCGGACTTAATGCCCACTGTTTTGTAGAAAAACATACATTTAGTCCACCATTTTCATCTTTCTTAACTGTACATTTTTGCAAAACCTGTCTATGACGAAGTCTTATTTCACAGTTTAGTGGAAATTTTGGATCATGTCCACTTACCCAAGAAGTATCTCTTACATTTATTTCTTTTTTATACAAAAGTGGATCCTCTCTCTCTCCTACAACAAGTTCATTTTTAATTAAGTTTTTTGCAACAACATACATTGCTGTACTTTTTTTACTTCTTGCTTTCATGTTTATACCAAGTTGACGTTGTCCTAAAGTATATTTGTGTAAACCATTATGTTCACCAATTTGAGTACCATCCGATAAAATTATTTTTCCTTTTTTTGGTTTTATTTTTTGAGCAAGAAAATCTCCAATTGAAACTTCCCCAACAAAACAAATTCCCATACTTTCTTCTCTGTTTGCATTTGGAAGTTCTTTTTTTTGTGCAATTTTTCTAACTTCTTTTTTTGTTAGTTTGCCAAGTGGAAAAAGTGTGTGTTTAAGTTGATCTTGATTTAATTGATGCAAAAAATATGTTTGGTCTTTATCTTCATCTTTTGCTCTACCTAAAAAATATTCTCCATTTTTTAAAAAAATAGAGGCATAGTGTCCAGTAGCTAAGTAGTCAAATCCCAATTCTTTAGCTTTATTTAGCCAAAAACCAAATTTTATAAACTTATTGCACAAAACATCTGGGTTTGGCGTATTTCCTTTTTTGTATTCATCAAACAAATAATCAACAACCCATTTTTTATATTCTTTTTCAAAATTAAACGTTAAAAATTTAATACCCAAAAAAGCAGCAACTCTCATTGCCTCTCTTCTGTCTTCTTTCCAAGTGCAAACTCCTTTTATTTCTTCTTGGTCGCTCCACTGACGCATATACACGCCAGTTACTTCATAACCTTGTTCTACAAGAAGAGTTGCAGACACAGCAGAATCTACACCACCAGACATCGCTACCAGTATTTTTTCTTTTTTCTTATTCATAATTTAAAACCCTACAAGAATTTAAAGAAAAAATCAAGTAGTTTTTCTAGGTTTGGAGTAAACAGAATCAAATTCAAAACCAGCAAAAACAGAAATTAAGAAAATTTCTACAAATGAAACATAGCTTATTAAACCAAAAAAGAACTTGCCCCAAATTAATTCTAGTACAACCAGAGAAACAATCCACGATATTCCTAAAACAGCACCTTTTGTTGTGGTTGGCTCGTCTTGTTTAAAATACCATTTTGCAATAAAAAGTAAAAAAGGAAATAATAAAATCCACAAAATTATGTTATAAACAATCTCTGATAATTCAATTGGAAAATAGCCCGAAATAACTACCTCTATAAACCAATTAAAAAGAATGAAGAATAAAACCAAAAATAACGAAGAAATAAGTAGTCTAATAATTTTCACAATCTATAAAGTATAAACTAATCCCATAATAAACACACTTAAAAAAACAAATAACCAACCGAAAGTAGACATAAGCATAACACTTGATGCTTTAAAATTCTTGTGAATCGTTTTTTTCATTGGTTCAAAAAATATAAGATAAGCAATTACAGCCATTGAAACTACAAACAAAAATAGTCCAAAAGTAATCTGAATCACCACGGCTATTTCACCATTAAAAAGACTATTAAATGACAAAATTAAAGTGGATACAAAAAGGCAATAAAATACTACTGCAATTGCGTGCACAAAACCTCGCCAAAAAGGTCTTCTATAGTTTTTTGAAAAAAGCATAATCTTAAATTATTTTAATTTAATTTAACTAATTATTTTATTGCAACATTGCCCTAACTTTATTCCCTATATCCACATTGTTTGGATTTAATTCTTCTACTTTCTTGAAATAGTTTAACGCCATTGCTTTGTCTCCCCTTCGCTCATAAAGAAGTCCCAAACTATATAAAGCATTTGAATAATTTGGTGTTAGTTCTACTGCCTTTAACCATAAAAGTTCTGCCTGTTTATCATCATTTTCTTCATTTTTGTTATAAAACATTCTTCCCAAGCTAAATAAAACCTCTGGATTATTCTGAACCAAATGCAATACAGGTGTATAAATAGAAATTGCAGAATCTAAATTTTCCTGAGATTCATAAAATTCTGACAAGCTAAGATAAGCGCTTAAATAATCCGATTTTAATTCAATTGCTTTTTTATAGGCCTTTTCTGTACCCTCTGTGTCTTTTGCAAAAACAGATATATCACCAAGATACCAATAAAAAACTGGATTTGAAGGTTCTAATTCTAAAGATTTTTGCACTGCGTCTTTTGCCCAAGAATTTACCTCTGGCGCTACACTTCTGGCATTCATATACATTACCGCCAAAGTCTCCCATGTTTCTACATTTTTTGGCTGAAGACTTGTTGCTATTTTAGCACTATTTACGGCATTTGCAACGTATGATGAAATTAAGTCTGAGTCCGGTTCTTCTTTTAAAGACTCTATTCTTGCTTTTTGTAATTCTACACGAGCCACAGCAACATAATAGTCTGCATAATTTGGTCTATAGCCTACTGCTTTTTGTAAATTTATCTCTACTTCTTCTAAATTTGAAGACCTTATCGCTTTTGTAAAGTGAACTTCGGCCACATAAATTTTTAAACTATAAACTCCAAAAACGATAATTGCTGTGACCAAAATTACAAAACTAAATGATAAAACCAATGAATATTGTGGTGAAACATGAAGTGAAATTCTTTTTTCTTTAACTAACCCTGGTGTAACAGCAGACAAACTTACAATCATTGCGCCAAGAAGCCACCACCACAACCACCACATAACTAAGCCATAAAATACTAACACAAAACCAATGGACACGACTAACCAAGCCACAACAATTACAAATACTTCTACTCTAACAACAGAGCCATCCTCTTCGGCAATAAAATCTGAATCTAGTTCTGCGTCTTTCTTTTTCCACACAGATGGTCTTGTTTTTAACCAACCGCTTAGAGCACTTCCTAGCCCCAACAAAAGAACAAAAAGAAAGCTAACAAAACCGAATATTCCCAACTCTAATAGGATAGAGAATATAGAGCTGTATGGGTATTGAAATCTAGTAGACCAAACCATACTAGAAACATTAAACTCAACCGGTTTATACTCTGAAAAACTATAAACAAAAGTACCTGGGCCGGAACCAAACAAAAATACTTTTGGATTGGAAAGAAAACTTTCTGTTACTATTTCAAAAGATGGCTTTGAGCCCAAAGAAACCTCGATTGGTAAGTTCTTTTTAATAAAGCTCGGTGAACCAAAAAAGATAAACAATACAGAAATTAAAAATACAAAAAACATAAAGGAAAGTCCTACTACATTTACTTCTGCCAATAAGCTAGTACTGATAACCAGCAATATTCCAACCCCAACTGCAAAAAGTAACCAAGAAATTGTGAAACCAATCTTCAACAAAACAATGAAAGTTAAAATAAACGTGATTACCGGTAATATTTTAGATTGCCAATTTTTTCTCTTAATAGCGAACAACCCCAAAGAAATTATAGATCCCACCCCAGCAAAAACCCCAAAAAGGCTACTCTTCTGACTTACTGTATTTTGAACTATATATTTATTTAAAAAATCAAAGATTGATATATCTAAAACAATAAAAAAGAAAGAAGAAAGAGAAAAAGAGACTAGCAAAGCCGAAACAAGTAAATTCCATTTTTTAGCTGTATCTACCAACTGCAGAAATAACCAAAACCAAAGTATAAAAGCTATAATTGAACTTGCGTTTAACAAAAATATGTCTGTTTTTCCGGCAAAACTAATTGAAGAAGAAAATGATAAAAGTGAAGACAAAAGAGTGGTAATAAACAATGCAACAATTGGAATATCAAAGATTGTGCGTTTTATAATTAATTCTTTTGATAAAACAACTTTTGTAAGCCAAACCAAAAGAAGAACCAAAACCAAAAGATATAACAATAATTGTTTTGGTAATGTTAGAACATCCGAAGTAAACGGAAGATAGAACAAAGGTATAAAAATAGTTCCGATAAAAAACAAAACCATCCCTATTTTTGAAAATAGTTTTTCGTACTTACTTTTCTTATTTTTCTTTAAAAAAGTCATATATTACTTTTCTTTTTTTAATGGAATTAAATCTTTAAGTGAAATTGTTTTTTCTTCAACTTTAGGTTGATTATTCGACCTATTTCTATTTTTTAATTTATTATTTTGATTATTAAATTTTTTTGATGGTAAGGTTGATAGTGGTATTGGTGGTGCTACTGGTAGAGGTGTAAAAGGATAAACTTTTGTAGGTGGTTTATTCTTGGATACTTCTTTTTCTTTTTTTCTATCTATTTTAGCCTGTTCTTCTTCTGAAGGTTGACTCCATTTTAAAATCTTTTCTTCTATGGTTGCACGCGATCTTCCATATCTTTCCCTAGAAACCTGCAAAACTTTGCTTGAACTTCCGGTCGGAGAACCGATTGGTGGAATAGTTGTTGCGCTAAAAGGTTGGGACGCTACGCCATTAATCATTAATTTTAAAAATATTTTAAATTTAGACAAATTAACGATGTCTTCTATTTCAAATGTAGGGGCGAACTCCTTTTCCATAGCTTCTGCATCTGCTGCACCAACCCTAAAGCTTACAATTGTACCAACATTTCCAAAAACAGCGTCTGCCACAATTTCGTCTAGTTGGGCCACATATTGATGCGCCAAAATTAAACTCAACCTATATTTACGTGCCTCTGATAAAATATTTGCAAAAGAAGGTGTTGCAAAATTTTGGAACTCATCGACATACAAAAAAAAGTCTTGGCGGTCTTCTTCTGGAATATTTACACGTTCCATAGCAGAAAGCTGAATCTGTGTAATAAGCATTCCTCCCAAAAGTCTGCTATTGTCTTCTCCTATTCTACCTTTTGACAAGTTCATGATAAGTATTTTTTTACTATCCATTATATCTCTGATATTTATTGTGGATTTAACTTGAGAAACCATATTCCTAATAATTGTAGCAGACAAAAACTGGCCGATTTTGTTTTGAATAGGCGCTACGGCTTCTGCGGCATATCTATCGTTATAACCGGCAAATTCTTTTTCCCAAAAAGATTTTATAACAGGATCTTTTAAATTTTCCACCATTTTACTTCTGTATTCTTTATCTCCCAGAAGTCTGTTAATTCCCAAAAGTGTAGAACCCGGATTATCTAACAAAGTAAGCAGTGTGTTATTTAAAATATATTCCATTCTAGAACTCCAGACATCCGGCCAAATCTTTTTGAAAACTGCCATAAGTCCAGCTGCCACTAAATGTTTTTGTTCTTCATTTTTAACCTCTAATATGTTAAATCCAATTGGATTTTCCATATCAGAAGGATTTAGATAAACAACATCGTTGATACGATTTGCCGGAATATAGTTGATAATCTTTTCTGCAAAGTCTCCATGAGGATCTACAAGCCCAACTCCATGACCGGAATAAATATCATGTAAAAGCATATTTTCCATCATGTTGGTTTTTCCCATTCCTGTTTTACCTATTATGTACATGTGTCTGCGTCGGTCATCTACTTTAATACCAAAACGACGCATTTGATTGCGAAAATTAGTTTCGGCAAACAGACAGATGTCCTGTTCTTCTTCTTCTTTTGACTTAACCGGTTTGTGTTGTGGTGTTGGCATATTTTTTATTTGTAGTTTTATTATATCACAATACAAATAAAATCTAACATAGCTTATACACAATTTGACAACAGACCATTTTAAATAGTTTACTTAATCTAAAGGAGGTTATTATGTCGGACAAAATTGAGAGATTAACTTTTGAAGATTTTTGGGGTATACGAGAAGGTTTTTTTAGGATTCGTAAACCAAAAGGATCGTACATTCACAATACAAGTCCAAAAAAAATTGAAAGATTAGGAGTTGTAGAAAAATATTATATTTTAAATTTAAACTTTCAAGAAATAGGTCCAAAAGCAATGACGGCGTTGTCATTTATACTTTCTATTATTTTTAAAAAACACTTTACAACTTGGACTGGAATAACTTGGACACAACTTTTTAAAGAATGGGAAGATGAGGTACGTATAGCTCAACATTCTATTAGTAATGGTTGTAATATAATTTGTTTAGATAAAGAATTTTTAACTTTTGATGGATTTTCATATTTAGCAGAAGGACTGATAGAAGCTGTTCAAAAAGGATACCTTTTCGTAATCCCCTTACCAAAAGAAAGAAATGATGTTATTTATTTTCCAAATAGATTTTTAATTCAAACTATCCTGGATGAAGATAGAGACAACCGCAATAGAAACTTGAAAATTGGAGAATAAAGATCCCCGGGGTAGAACCCCGGGGTATTTTTGTAGTAATAGTTTCCGCACCGAGGCAAGCCTCGATGTATTTATTATGAATAAAAATCCGCTTTTAAAAAGCGGATTTTTTATTTAACTTTTTAAATCTTTACTTTAAAAATGAATTGATAGCTTGTTCCAAAACGCTGTAAGGTTGTGCTCCAGAAACAGGAACCATTTCACCATTTGGTCCAATAATTACACTATATGGTGTTCCTCTTACACCAGCGCTTTGTCCATCCAAGAAATCATCATTTACTGCACTTGCGTATTTATTACTGGATACACATTCGTTAAATTTATTAATATCTTTTACACCAACTTGTTTGGCATAATCAGGAATTTTAGCCAGATTCAAACCATCATTTGACGGAGTAACCTCATTTATAAGATCAATAAATTCCCAAAATTTACCTTGTTCTCCAGCACATTCTGAAGCATTTGCTTCTGCTCTTGCTTGGCTGTGTAGACTATCAAGTGGAAAATGCCTGTAAACCCACCTTACGTTATCATCAAAATTTTTCATTACGTCTAGCATTGTAGCATGAAATCTTTTGCAGAAAGGACACTCTAAATCTGAATATTCCACGATTGTTACTTTTGCATTTTTATCCCCACGGATATTATCATTTTTTTCGTCTACCGCACCTATTGAAACTTCTTGTGTATCTGGTTGATTAGCTACAACCGCAACATTTCCGCTATCTACACTCGCTTCTGCCGGAGTAGAACTATTTAAATACAAGCCTAACAAGATAAAAAATCCAATTGTACATAAAACTAAAATTCCAATCACTAAACCGGAAACAAAAACCTTGCCTGGTGAAAGTGATTCAAAAATAGAATTATTTTTTTGATTGTTTTCCATATGCAAAATGATTAAATATATAAAGGAATATAATTATAACATTGTTGAAAAAATAAAAGCAAATAATTAAATTAACCCTTATACTTTTTTGGTTTAAAACTACTATATTCACTGCACATTTTTTCTATATCTTCTAAATTTAATAAACCGGATTGTGCACCAACATGCTGAACAACTGAAGATGAATTAAATGAACCCCAACACATTGCTGTTTTTATGTTATGTCCCAAAATCAAAGCACCAACAAAAGCAGTAGTATAAGCATCCCCCGCTCCAGTTCTCTCTACAACAGGAGTATCAAAAATTCCCAAATTATACATTTCTTCGCCATCATAAGTATAAGAACCTTTTGGACCATCTGTTATTACAACCTTTTTTACTCCTAAATTATAAAATTCTTTTAATGAATCCGCTATATTTCCATCGTTTTTTAGTAAAGTCTCTGCTTCGTATCTATTAACAGACAAAACTTCTGTAACGGCTAAAAGTGGTTTTAAAATTTTTAAACCTTCTTTTATTTGATAAGTTCCCGGATTAAATGCCAACTTTACACCACTCTTTTTTATATAATTTACAATTTGTTTATGTAAAACTTCGTGCCCACTAGCCAAAGAAGTAAAATAAACCCATTTTGTTTTTCCAAATCTTGGCAAATTATATGTGCGAGGTTCGTGATAAACCAAAATAGTTCTCTCTCCATCAAAATTTAAAACTGTTGAATAA
This sequence comes from uncultured Gammaproteobacteria bacterium, assembly GCA_964535435.1. Taxonomy (GTDB): domain Bacteria; phylum Patescibacteriota; class Patescibacteriia; order Magasanikbacterales; family UBA922; genus JAKITS01. The sequence continues at coordinate 35,614 of CAZHUL010000002.1, forward strand.
TTTGTGCCCTTTTCTTTATCAAATTTCAAAAACTTACAACTAACTTTTTCTCTCTGAAAATTTTTCTTTGCTTCTGTACCAGGTATGTCCTTTCCAACTATAGTATAAATAGCTGTTTTTAATCCCAAACGAGCTGAACCAACAGCATTGTTGGCAGCATTCCCAACCCCATACAAACGAAACATCTTATTTACCGGAATTTTGTTTGCGTAATCTACACAAAACTGACAGATTTCTTTTTTTATAGTGCAATTTACAGTAGCTTGATCTATTTCCAAAAAAACATCTGTGGTTGTGTCGCCTATTGAAATTATGTCGTACATAGAATAGATGAATTATTTTATATAATCATCATACCAAATTTAATTTAAAAATTAAAACTTTTTTTGACAGTTGAAAAATAAAGTAATAAGATAAAATCTCTTATAAATAACCCTAAAAAATATTATGGATATGTATAATAAAAAAATACGGGCTTTACTTTTTGATGCGGATAATACACTATTTGCTTCTCACAAAAGCATAAAGAACATATTAAGGACTACCATACAAAAATTAAAAGAAGTTGGTGATATACATGTAGTAGAGCCAGCAGAGTTAGAAATTGATAATGTTTTAAAAGTAAATATACCATTTGAGGAAATTTTTCAAAGACTTTTTCCTGGTCAATATAATACTAAAAATATTTGGGAAATTATTTTAGAAAAATATCGTGAACTTGCTCCAGAAATTCCATACTTTGCTACACCACACGCAGTAGAAACTATTAAAGAACTAAAAAAACAAGGCTTTGTTTTAGGAATTGTGACAGCAAGGGTAAACATGGTAGATGTTCGTTTAGAACAATGTGGTTTTAATATGAATGATTTTTCTTTTATCTCAACTCCGGAAGATCAAGAATTTAAAAAACCGCATCCAAAAGCATTTGGGCCGGCACTTACAAAACTAAAAGAAATGGGTATACAAAAAAGTGAGGTAGTAATGTTTGGCGATCATTTTGACGACTATTTTTCCGCAAAAGGACAAGGTTTAAATTTTATTGCAGTTTTGCAAGGAATGATTTCAAAAGAAGAATTTATTGCAGAAGGTTTGGAAGAAAATTTAGTTATAAATAATTTAGGATCTTTACACGAAACATTGGAATATTTATACAAAAGAAACATTTACAAAAAATCTTTATCAAACAGTTCTGCGCTAGATGGAAGACATGGTTTTATGACTGCAGAACTTCAACAATTTACTTCTGAGCACGCACTTCACAAAAATCGTATAAAAGCAGAAATTGAACATGTAATTGCTTTAAGTGAATTTTTTAATGGCGAAATTGTTAGAGAACTTTTGGAAGAGGAAAAAGAATTTTTAAGAGGATTATACAAAAACTTTTCTGTTGAAAATGCCTACGAAGTTTTGCAATACGACCACTTAGGAAGAAACGGAATTGGCCCAACAGAACATGACGTAAAATCTTGTGAAATCTGGATTCAAGAAAAATTAAAAGGAACTTCAACAGAAGATATTTCATCTTTTGTTCATATTTTCTTAACTTCTGAAGATATAAATAACTTGGCATACAAAACAATGTTGCGAGGTGCTTTGCAAGAAGTTTTTGTTCCAAATATGCATTTAATTGCAGACAAACTAAAAGAATTAGCACAAAAACATTCTGGCGACACAGTGATGGGAAGGACACATATTCAACCAGCCTCCCCTACTACTTTTGGGAAAATATTTGGTGTTTATTTATCTAGGCTCACAGATTCATTAGAAAGAATGAACACACTAAAATTTACAGGAAAAGTAAACGGGGCGGTTGGAAACTACAATACTTTTGTGGCAGCTTATCCACAATACGACTGGATTTCATACTCAAAAGAATTATGTTCTAGAATGGGATTTAATACAGAATTAATTACAGACCAAAGAGGAGCTCATCTAGATATGATTCGTGCTTTTTCTACTGTTCAGGAAATAAACAACACTCTTAGAGATTTGGCCACAGACCTTTCACTTTATGCAGCACTTGGAACAATGTATTTTTCCAAAGTTGAGTCCCACGTTGGCTCATCTGTAATGCCACACAAAATAAACCCTTGGTTTGCGGAGGTTGCAGAAGGAAATACCAAGAAAGCAAACTACCAAATAAACACAATTACAAACGAATTAGACGTTTCTAGATTGCAAAGAGATTTATCTGACCATGATTATGAAAGATCATACGGAGAAGCTTTGGGGTATGTGCTTGTGGCAATAGAACATTTAAAAATAGCTCTAGATCTTGTAAGAGCAAACACAGAATTTGCCAAAGAAGAATTAGAAGCAAATTACCAAGTTGTTACAGAAGCTATTCAAACAATTTTAAGAAAGTATGGAGATGACCAAGCTTATTCTTTATTAAAAACTCACTTTAGAGGAAAACAAGTGACTGCCGAAGAAATTGAATTATTTATAACCGGACTAAATGTAAAAGAAGAAATAAAAGAAGAATTAAGAGCGGTTTCACATCCAGCAAAATACACTGGACTTGCAGAAGAATTAGCAAAACTAACAATTCAAAAATACGAAAATTACAGACAAAATATAAGATTACAAAAAATATAAAAAAGAAAAACCACCGAATGT
>CAZHUL010000003.1:0-1268 GCA_964535435.1 uncultured Gammaproteobacteria bacterium
GCAGGAATAGTTTTAATTATAACCACTTTTATATCTTTTTTGTTAAACAAATCAATTACCAGTTCTATCTTAAAACTAAAAAAAGGTATTTCAAAAATAAAAGAAGGAAACTTAAAATACAGAATACACACAACTAGCAACGATGAACTAGATTTATTAGGAAAATCTATAAACGAAATGGCAGAAGAATTAGAAAAAAGTAAAAGAAATATCGAAAAACAAGTTAAAAAAAGAACAGAAGAAACAGAAAAGCTAAATCAATTTTTAATTGGTAGAGAATTAAAAATGATAAAGCTGAAAAATAAATTAAGAAAGAATACAGATGAATAACCAACCAAAAAAATCTATATTAAATAATCTTTCCGTAAAAACACAGATTATTTTAATAGTCCTATTTTCAATTTTTATAATTGGTTCTTTTTCACTTTATTTTGTTTTTAACCAAATAACTACTGTTTTAGAAAAAAATGGATTAGAGGAAATTAGAAAAATAACAATCCTGAAAGCTTCTGATATAGAAAAAATAATAGAACATTACAAAATAATGACAGCATCTTTAGCCACAAATCACAAAATTGTTAATTATTTAAAAAATGAAAACTTAGATGCTCAAAATTCAGCGACACTACTAGATACGTTGCAAAACTATAAAAATAGTGGGATGATTTATTCTATTTCCATACTAGACACCACTGGAAAAGCAATTATATCAACAGACGAAACTTTCCTAGAACAAAACTACTCTTTTAGAGAACACTTTCAAAAAGCAATGGAAGGAATAGCCTCTGTGGATATCTTAATAGGAACAACAAGTGGAGAACTTGGCTATTACTTTTCTCATCCAATACAAAAAGAAGACGGCCTTATAAGTGGTGTAGTTATTATGAAAGTCAAGCCACAAATAATTAACCAGTTTCTAATTGAAGAAATAAACAAACAACTTTCTGACGTACTCCTAACAGATGATAAAGGTCTAATTCTTTTCTCTAAAAAAACTAGCAGGGTTTTTAAAACTCTTGGACCACTAAACCAAACAGATTTAGAATATGAAACAACAAAAAGATTTCTTGGATTGCAAGTAGATCATCTTAATTACGGAATTGTTCAACAAAGTTTAAAAAATGGAAACCACATAGAAACTTTTGAGATAATAGATAAGCTTGATGATGAGGAAGAGATATTAGTCGTAGTAAATATAGATAATGCACCTCTTTTTATAATATTAGAAATCGAAAAAGACAAATTTATTTCTTCGTTAGACACTTTAG
>CAZHUL010000003.1:1278-6429 GCA_964535435.1 uncultured Gammaproteobacteria bacterium
AGCGTTAGAGATATCTTTAATAGGTGGCATTACCCTTCTAATTTTATTTTTCATAATATACTTAGTGGTGTCAAAATCAAACAAACCACTAAAAAATATAGAAGAATTTGCGGTAAATATCTCTAACGGTGATTATAAATCTAAAATAGAATTAGACAAATCAGTTGGAAAAGAGTTCATTCAAATTGCCTACACTCTTGAATATATGGTAGACAGATTAAACAATTATAAAAAAGAGACAGAGCACAAAATAGCTATACAAACCAAAAAAATAAGAACAGACGCTATAAACTTGGGACATAAGCAAGAGGCCCTTATAAATGTATTAGAGGATGTAGACCAAGAAAAACAAATAAGTGAAAAACTTTCAAATGATTTAGAAAAATTTAAACTTGCTTCCGATTACGCCACGGATATGATTTTTATAGCCAATCCAAAAGGAGTCCTTCTTTATGCAAATACAGCTACAGTAACTATCACAGGCTATACACAAGAATATTTACTAAATGAAAAAAACAAAAAAACATGGTATGAACTAATATCCAAAAAAGGTACCATTCATTCTATAATAAATGAACTTACCAAAACAAAAACATCAACTTACAAAGAAATAGATATTTTAACACAAGAAAAAAATAAACGTGTTCTTGGATTAAAAATGTCACCAATTACAAATAATAACAACGAAGTGATATTCTTGGTTGGAATAGGAAGAGACATTACAAAAGAAAAAGAAATAGATAAATCAAAAAGTGAATTTGTTTCTGTTGCTTCCCACCAGTTAAGAACTCCACTTTCTACCATTAACTGGTACACAGAGCTATTGCTATCAAAAGACACCGGACACCTATCAAAAGAACAGGAAGAATATGTAGAAGAAATAAGAAAGGACACAAAACAAATGAACAAATTAGTAGAATCTTTATTAAATGTTTCTAGAATTGACATGGGAACAGTTGCAATAGAACCAGAAAAAGTAAACATAATTAAAATTGCAGAAAGTGCTATCAAAGAATTTAGACCACAAATGGAAAGACACAAATTTAAATTTACAAAAAACTTTGATGCTAAGCTACCTAAAACAATGATGCTCGATAAACAATTAACATTCATGATTCTCCAAAACTTAATTTCAAATGCTGTAAAATATACACCAGACAAAGGCAAAATAACAATAAACATAAAAAGAAGAGATAAAGATGTGGAAATAATTGTCTCGGACTCTGGAATAGGTATACCAAAAAAAGACCAAAACAAAATCTTTACTAAATTATATAGGGCTTCAAATGCAAAAATTAAACACGTAACAGGGGTTGGTTTAGGCTTGTATATAATTAAATCATTTATAGAAAAAACAGGCGGTAAAATATGGTTTAAATCTAAGATTAAAAAGGGAACTACTTTCTATGTAATAATCCCGATTAAAGGTATGAAAAAAATAAAAGGAACAAAAGGTATAGTATAAAATTAAAAAATCTGCGACTAACCGCAGATTTTTTAATTTTGACTTTATAAAGTTTTTTATCTATCCGATAGAACTATCATAAGTAGTCTCAACTTCTGAAACTCTTTCACCACTCCCCTTACCCCCTTTAAAAACCGATATATCAGCACCCTTTCCGTAGACTTTTGTAGATAATATATTCACAATGTCGTCGCCAGTTAAACTACCCCCGACACCTTTTACAGTTTCAGAAAGGGCATCTCTAAATACACCCTGTTCTGCTTTTGCCGAGCCGGTTACTGCTGTAATTATGTTTGGATACATAATTTCCAGTTTCTTTAATTTTTTGTCTTTTTTAGCCTGTCTATCTATTTCTTTAATTAAATTTTCTGCCAAACCATAAGTTTCACAACCACCTAAAACTATACTAATCTCAGCCAGACTCTCCCCTGCTTTTGATCTTTCCAATAAAGCTTTTGCAAACTCTTGCACTGTAATACTTTCGTTATTATTAAGTTGAAACAAAATTGCATTTGAATGTGCGTCAATCAACAAAGTTGTTGGACCTTTACTTTCGGCCACAGATTTTTTAAAAGACTCTTCCATTCCTTCTGCCCCACTAAAACCGCTAATATTTTTTACACCAAAATCCTCACCAATTTTCTGATATCTAGAAGCAAACCTAGAAATATCATCATTAAGTCTTATGTCATGTCCGGCAACAAAAATAAAATTTTCTGTTTCTTTACTTAAAATACTTACATCAAAAAAATCTTCTTGTTTTTCTAATAAATCTTTTATTATTTCTGCGTTATTTCTTTCGTCTCCTCTGTTTTTTGAATCTATAGAAATTTTAATTAATGAATAGGCTTGCGCCAAATCAATAACAAAATCAGGTGATTCCAAAACCCCTCTTACATCTTTATCATCTAAAACTTTTTTAAATTCAGCTTGTTTTTCTACGCCAGACCACTCAGGTTCATCTATAATATTTTGTTCTACCTCTTCCACACTTTTAGAAAACAATCTAGGGTCTATTTCTTCATCTGAAATTTCACTGGAATTGGGTAAAAAGTTTTTTGCCAAAGTTGCAAAATGATATTCACGTAAATCATTATAAATTATTGATTTTTCCATAGACCCATCCGGATTTATAAGACCTTTATACTTTCCACCTTCAGCCAAATGGTCATAAAAAAAATCTTGTGCTCCAGCCTCACTCAAAATTCTAAATAATTTACCAACTAAAATTTTTGGGTCTGTTCCACTCACTGCCAAATCCATCATTTCTTTTAACTGAGCAGAATTTTCCTTTTCTAACAAAAAAACTGTTGCCGCCTCATTTTTAGCTATTTTATTTTCAGAAGCACTTAAATTTTCTGCTTTTATTGCTTGGGATATAGTTTTTAAATCTGCCCCTAATTTTTCTAGGTATTCATTGTATCTTTCTAAATCAGTCTTTTCTTTTGCTTCCATTTCTTGGTTTTCCTGATTTTCTTCGCTAAAATACCTTAAAGTTCCTGCAAAACCTATGCCAACAGCCAAAGCAAGACCAAAAGAAGCAACCATTTTATCTCTAAAACTTTTTCTTCTTACTTGTGCTATATATTCTTTGTCTAATTCTGCAGTTTGTTCAGGAGTCATTCCTTGCTGTACTGTTGATTCTACTTCTGGCTGTTTTACTTCTTCAGATGTATATCCTCTTTCACCATATTCACTCATATTTTTTAAACTTAATTATTTAACCTACCTATAGTTTATAAGTTTTCCACATATTTGACAAATTTGTCATTGTTCCTTTTTTTTAAAGTATGATAACATTAAAAGGTTAGAGTCTTCTTAAAATATATTATGGAGAAAAAACTAATTCTAGGGCAATCCATCTCAAAAAAAATCTTAGAAACTCTTGAAAAAAGGGTTAAAAAACTCAAATCCAAAAAAATAACCCCAAAACTGGTGGTTATTTTAGTTGGGAACGATAAACCATCAACGTCTTATGTAAAGCACAAAGGTAAAGCCGCAGAAAAAATTGGAATTAATTGTAAACTTCATCATTTTAAAAAAATTATTTCAGAAAAAAGTTTAATTAAAAAGATAGAAGCAATACAAACAACCGAAAAACCAAATGGAATGATTGTTCAACTACCACTTCCAAAACATATAAACGAAGTAAAAGTTTTAAACACTATTAATCCAAAAATAGATATAGACTGTCTTACAAACGAAAATTTGGGAAAAGTAATCTCACGAAGTCACAAAATTTTGCCTCCAACTCCGAATGCTATTCTTTCTGCAATTTCCTACACAAAAATAGATTTAAAAGGAAAAAATGTAGTAATTATTGGTTCTGGTTTATTAATTGGACGACCACTTTCAATAATTTTAAGCAACTTAAAAGCTACTGTAACTCTTTGCAATAGTAGCTCAAAAAAAATAAAAGAAAAATGTCTTTTGGCCGATATTATTATAAGTGGAACAGGTAAAAAACATATTATTAAAGCAGAAATGATTAAAAAAGGCGCAATAGTAATTGATGCTGGCGTAAGTTTCCACAAAAATAAAATGTACGGTGATGTAGATGTAGAAAATGTAATTAAAAAAGCTAAATTTGTAACTCCAACACCAAACGGAATTGGCCCAATAACAGTTGCAAAATTACTAGAAAATTTAATTATTTTAATGAGCTAAATTTAATATAACCAAACAAATATGGGGAACAAAATCTCTGTGATCGTGGGAGCACAGTGGGGAGATGAAGGAAAAGGTAAAATAACAGATCTTTTATCACAAGATTCTGAATTTGTTGTAAGGTTTCAAGGTGGAAATAATGCAGGACACACTCTTAAAGTTGATGGGATAGTATACAAATTACACCTTGTTCCTTCTGGAATTCTCCATTCACACACAACCTGTATACTTGGTACAGGTATGGTAATTGATCCAAAAACACTTTGTGAAGAAATAGAAGCATTGGATAAAAAAGGTTTTATTCGTGAACAAAATTTATTGATAAGTGAAAACGCTCATATTATTTTTCCATATCATATTGCAATGGATGAAGCCTTAACAAATCACCAAGGTACGCTAGCGGCTGGGAGTACCAAAAGAGGGATTGCACCAGTTTGTGCAGACAAAATGTACAGACATGGCATTAGGATGATTGACTTAATAGAACCGGAAATATTTAAAGAAAAACTAGCAACAGCCTACAAATTTAATTCGGATATTTTGGAAAAAGTGTTCAATATTAATTTGGGTATAACAGAAGAAGAAATTTTTAATGTTTACACAGAATACGCCCAAAAATTAAAACGATTTATAACTAACACAGATTTAACGTTATATAAAGCATCCAAAGAAGACAAAAAAATACTGTTTGAAGGAGCTCAAGGATTTTCGTTAGATATTGACCATGGAATTTATCCACATACCACGAGCACAAATACTGTAGCAGGAAATATACACATTGGAGGTGGAAATCACTGGAATCAAGAAAAAAAGGTTATTGGTGTTATAAAAGCTTATGTAAGTAGAGTTGGCACAAGTCCATTCCCAACAGAATTGTTAGATGAATTAGGAGAAAAATTAAGAGAAGAAGGTCAAGAATATGGTACAACCACAGGACGTCCAAGAAGAATTGGTTGGCTAGATTTGGTTCAACTAAGAAAAGCAATTCGTGTAAATGGAATCACAGAAATAGATCTTAC
>CAZHUL010000003.1:6439-24579 GCA_964535435.1 uncultured Gammaproteobacteria bacterium
TGTTTAAAAGAACTTCGTGTTTGCACGGCTTATGATATTGGTGGAAAATTGGTAAAAGAAACTCCATCAAGTTTAACCAAATTTAGAGAAGCAAGACCTATTTATGCAACCTTTGATTGTTGGGACCGCACTTCTCAAGAAAACATAAAGGAATTCTTAAAAGAAGGTTACGACGCTCTACCAATAAAAATGCGTGCCTATATTGAATTTATAGAAGAAAGTCTTGGGTGCCCAATCAATATAATTTCTCTTGGACCAGACAGAGAAGAAACACTTATCAAGAAAATTTAATTTTTTTCAAAATCAGCTAACAATTTATATAATTCATCAAGAGAATTCAGTCTAACTAGTTTAGCTCTGAATTCTTTTATTTTAGGAAAATCCTCTCCTAATTTATTTGATTTAAAATACCAAGAAAGATGTTTTCTAAAAGTTATCATTCCCCTCTCTCCGTAAAAATCACAATGTACTTTTGCATGTTGTTTAACCACTTTTATTCTTTCTTCTATTGTAATTTCTTTACTAGGATTTTTGTATTGATAAAAAAACCAAGGATTTCCCAAAACTCCACGACCTATCAAAACTCCGTCTGCTTTAGTTATCTTTAGAGCTTCGTCTACTAATTCCGGAGTGCTAATATCTCCATTTGCCAAAATTGGCACTTTCGCCATTTTCTTTGCTTCCGCAATTCTAAGCCAATCGCTTTCTCCAGAATAACCCTGTTCTTTGGTTCTGCCATGAATAGAAATCAAATCTACACCATTTTCTTCTAAAACAGGTATAATTTTTTTAAATTGATCTGGATTATCCCAACCCAACCTTATTTTTACGGATAATGGCACACCCCCTATTTCTGTTTTTACCGCTTTTACTATTCTACCAGCCAATCCCGTATCTTTCATTAAGGCGGCGCCATTAAAATTACTTGTCATCTTATAAACCGGACAACCCATATTGATATCTATTCCTTCCGGATTTGAATGATCTAAAATTATTCTAGTAGCACGAGCCATAGTTTTTGGATCAGAACCAAAAATCTGTTGAACTATTGGCCTTTCTTCTTCTGCAAATTCTGTCATTTTTAAAGTTTTTTCACTATTTCTAACCAACGCTTCACTACTTACCATTTCTCTAAACACAACATCTGCACCGCCAATACTGCGTACAGTTTTACAAAATGGAGAATCCGTCATGTCTGCCATAGGTGCCAATCCCAAAATAGGTTGTTCGTTTTCCGTCCAATTCATAAAAAATTTTATATTCCATTAATTATACTACAAAAAAACCAATTTATCAATTAAAAAACCGTCTTTTTAAAAAAGACGGTTTTTTAATTGATTGTATTCTTAGTTTGCTGTTTCAAATTCTACCGCTCCGCCTTCAAACTGTACCATGTTTTCAGAATCTTCTTCATTTTTTAATTCTTCTTCAACTTCATTGTCATCTACACCTTCTGCATTTTCATTGTCATCTTCATTTTGAATATTTTCTTTTCTATTCTGTTCACGCTTTTCAATACGTTCTCTTATTTTTTTCTCAACCTCAAGTTTATCCATTGTGGCAATTATTTTATTAACCTCTTGTAATTCTCTAATTGCTTGCTGGTATAATTGAAAACCAGCCTGATAATCTTTGTCCTCTACTTTTTGCTTTCCAACTACTATATTTCTTTTTATCACTGCAATTTTATCTGTTGCGGTTTTTAATATATCTTCTGATAATTCTTCACTTCTTTTTTCTACTAATTTCTCTATTTCTTCTAACTTATTTTCTACTGCTTTTAATTTTCCTTCAGAAGCTTCCAACACATCGCCCGCTCTATATTCCTTTTCTTCCAAACCAACACCCTCTTGTCGCATGGTTTTTATTTTAGCTTGTAGCTTTTTAATAATATCCGTTATTTCTATTTGCTTTTCTTCTGTGTCTGCATTAAAACGAATTTTATCAAAAATTCTTTCATGTGCTGCTAAAGAAGATTCAAGTCTGCTTTGTAAATCAACAGCTTCATTAAATTTTTCTTTTTCTTCTAGTTTTACTCTAATTTCTTTTGCCTTTTTTAAATGTTTTTCAAAATTTTCTTCTACCTTTGCCAAAGAATCTTTATCACCTCTTAATGAAAGCTCTTCTGCTTCTTCTAAACGACGCTCTGCTTTACTTGCTTCCCATTCTGCTTGTGCTTCGTCACCAATAGCCAAAAGATCACGAACTTGTTCATTTAATCCTGTTTTTACTGGATAAAGTGTATCTCCTGGCACGGCATTTTCTGAAATGACAGCTGTTCCACTAACAGCTCCAGTTAGTGCTACTAAAATTGCGGCAATCATGGGTATTAACGGCATATTTTAAAATTAATTATTATTAGTATATTTATTATAGAACAGAATAACAAAAAAAGTAAAGCCCTCAAGAAATTTGAAGGCTTTGTAGAAAACTACGTCAAACGAAACTCAGCACGAACAGGAAAATGATCAGAGAGATAAACTTTCATAACTTCATAAAGCAACACTTCCCAATGTTTGGAATACAAAATATAATCTAATGTTCTACATCTGATATCTGGCTGTAATTCATCTATACCAGCTGGATATGTATACAAATGTGGAATATCACCAACAACATGAGAGTACAGTCCAACAGAATCTTCTAAAAATTCCAAAGTTCTATCATTTTCATAATTATCATCATCACCAGTTAAAAATCCACTAGCTTTTGCACCTTTCGGAACTGTATTAAAGTCCCCCATAAACAAAATTGGGACATCTGCACCATATTCTACTTGTAATTCTTTTATTGCTTTTGCAATGTGAATTACTTGATCTTCTCTTTTTTTTGAACTCGACGAATGAAGGTGAGTATTCCCAACTAATATTACTCTGTTATCAAACATTACGGGCATAATTGTAAATCCAGAACGTACGACCCAATAAATTGTACTGGGTAAGGAGAAATTACAATCTTTAAAAGTTTTGCCTTCTGCTAAGGGTAATTTGCTCAACAAAACATTTTCAAAAACATAATTGAAAAAATAAGCACGAGCGCCAATCCCATGAGGAATAACAGTTTCAAAACCAGTGCCTTCAAAAACTTTTTTTCTTACCCCCACCATAAAAAATCTAAAACTTTGGAAGACTTCCTGAAGGCCCACAATATCAAATTGATCTTCACTCAACCAAGCTTTGAACCTTCTTTGATATTCATTAATCAGAACTCTATCCTCTCTTATAATGTTTTTAAATTGAACAAATTTAGAAACTCTTTCTTCTTTATGTGCCCCTATAAATTGATGGGCGTTTGCCGTAGCAACACGGATAATCTTTTTTTCCTTCTCGTCCACTTTCTCCTCCTGTTGTGTATATTGTATTTCAAGAGAAATCTCTTGATTTAAGTAAAAAGAACTCATACTTAAAATTAACTAATTAGCTCTTTTTTGTCAACAAACTAGCCTTTATAAACTCCCTAAACAGCGGATGCGGATTCATTGGACGCGATTTAAATTCCGGATGAAATTGAATTCCCACAAAAAAAGGATGATTTTCTAGTTCAACTATTTCTACCAAATTTGATTCTGGATTTTCACCAACGACTTTCAAACCGGCATCGTCAATCATCGTCCTATACTCGTTATTAAATTCGTACCTATGTCTGTGGCGTTCTGAAATAACCGCTTTTTTGTAAGCATTTCTTGTTTTTGTTCCTTGTTTAAGTACACAATCATATGCCCCAAGTCTCATTGTTCCTCCATACTTTCCTTCTCCCAAATTTTTCATTTGTGCATCGTTTACTGCAATCACAGGATTAGATGTTAATGGATTTACCTCTACTGTATTTGCGTCTGTTTTGCCCAAAACGTTTCTTACAAATTCAATAGTCGCAAGTTGCATACCATAACAAATACCCAAATATGGTATATTGTTTTCTCTTACATATTTTACAGCCATAATTATTCCCTCTACTCCTCTTGTTCCAAATCCACCCGGAACCACCACACCAGCATAATTATCTAAATTTTTTAAACTTTTTGAATCTTTTTCAAACTCTTCTGAATCAACCCAATCTAAAATAGGTTGAACTTTGTTATGCCATGAAGCGTGCTTAATTGCCTCTATAACAGAAATATATGAGTCAGATAGCGTGTAATTGCCTGTTCCAAAATATTTACCCACCACGGCTATTTTCACTTCTTTTGTAGAATCATTTATCCTCCCTACCAAACGCTCCCAAGATTTTAAATCTGTCTCGCGAGCATTCATTTTTAGAACTTTTAGCAACTTATTGCCAAAATTTTCCTTTTCAAAATTTATAGGAACTTCATAAATAGACTTTATGTCTGGCGCAGAAATACAATGATTTTTTGGCACACCACAAAACATAGCCAACTTCTCACGTCTTGGCTTATCCAAAGATTGTGGGCCACGAGCCAATATAAAATCAGCATTAATTCCAGCCTGATTTAACGTTCTAGAAGCTTGCTGTGTTGGTTTTGTTTTCATTTCTCCTATATGGTGTGGTACTGGCATATAACTTACCAGAACTATTGCCACATCTTTTGGCTTTTTTAGTTTTAATGTTCTTGCCGCCTCCAAAAACAAGGCGCTTTCATATTCACCCACAGTTCCACCTATTTCTATGATTGTTATATCTGTATCTTGATCTTCTGTTGCTTTTTGAATTCTGCGAATTATTTCTTCTGGAATATGTGGTACAACCTGTACACACTTTCCTTTGTATTTCATTGTGCGCTCTTTATCAATTACACTCATATAAACCCTTCCTGTTGTCATATAATTTGTAGAAGTTAAATTCACATCCAAAAAACGTTCATAGTTTCCCATGTCTTGGTCTGTTTCATCTCCATCATCTGTCACAAAAACTTCTCCATGTTCTATTGGATTCATTGTTCCTGCGTCCAAGTTTATATAAGGATCTGCTTTAAGTGCTGTAACTTTTAAACCTTTCGCCTTCATAATTGCACCAATGGATGCAGCCGCCACCCCCTTTCCTACTCCACTCATTACACCACCAACCACAAAAATAAACTTACGACTTTTTTTTCTTTTTTTTATTTTCATAAGCTATTTAGCTATAATTTTAACTCTAATATAAATATTACTACCTTCAAAGTTTAATCTTACCTTATACTCTCCTACTGTTTTAAACCCTTCTTTTAAGAAAACTTCTTTTTTATCCACAACAAAACCAAACCTTTTCTTTATTTCTTCTATAATGTTGTCTATACCAACTGCTGCGTAAAGTTTTCCACTTTCATTTGCTTTTGCAGAAATTTTTAAAACAATATTATCCAACTTTTTAGACAATTGTTTTTCTCTTTTTTTGTCCTTAATTTCATCACGTTTTACTTTTTCTGCTTTTGCTTTAACTTTTACAATTACATCTTTATTTACAACAATCGCCAAACCTCTTTTAATCAGAAAATTTCGTGCATATCCATCTGAAACCTCTTTTATTTCATCTTTTTTACCGATTCCTTTTGCATCTTTTAACAAAATTACTTTCATATCTTGAAAAAACTTACTTTTTAATGTAGAATTACTATTAATAAGATAACATATCAAAAAATCAGTGTAAAGAAAGCCTTAATAAAAATATGGAAGATAAAATAGAAAAAAAGAAAAGTGGTATTGCCGTTTTAATAGGTAGAAGTAATGTTGGAAAATCCACCTTAATGAATACTTTGGTTGGAACAAAAATTTCAGCTACAAGTTTTCGTCCACAAATGACTAGACATATAATTCACGGTGTTTTAAATATGCCAGAAGGACAGGCAACTTTTGTAGATACACCAGGTATACTAAAAATAAAAAGAAGTTTACTTTCTTCAAAACTAATTAACAAAGTAAAAGAATCCTTGGATGGAATAGACGTTATACTTTATGTAGTTGACCCAACCCGCGAAATTGGAGAAGAAGAAAGAGCTACTTACGGAATGATACGCCACTTAAACATTCCAAAAATTTTAGTAATAAACAAAAGCGATTTGCCAGAAGATGAAAAACCTTATTTAGAAGATTATAAAGCATGGGCAGAAGAATTTAATGCTATTTTTGAATTATCAGCACTTCGTGATAGACATATACAACCTTTAAAAGAAAAAGTTATAGAACTACTACCAGTAGGAGAAGATCTTTATCCTGAATGGCAACTTACCAACATGGACAAGGAATTTTGGATAGCGGAAATTATTAGGGAAAAAATATTCTCTATTTTTGACAAAGAAGTTCCATACTCAATTACAGTAGAAGTTGCAAAAGTAGAAGAAAAACCGGATATGACAGTAATAGAAGCAAACATCTTAACAGACCAAACAAGATATAAAAAAATGATTATTGGCTCAAAAGGACTTAAGATAAAAGAGATAGGACAGATGGCCAGAAAAGAACTAGAACAAGCCATTGGCAAGAAAATTTTTCTCGATTTAAATGTAGAAGTAGACAGTCATTGGGTAGAAAGGTTATAATAAAATTAGGCTTAAAAAAGCTAAAAAGGCACGGACGCTCTTTTACAACTTAACACGGGGGCAGACAAGGAAAGCAGGAGGAGGAAATGAGAAAGTTTGTATTGTCAAACATTTTTATTTTTATTTTTATTTTTGGTGCATGCAATTGTGGTTCTTCTCAAAAAAATACTGTTATGGACGATACTTATGATTTTTCTACTAATATTATTCATCATAATATGCAATATGCTACTAATGATGTAAAAGTTGACGAAGAAGATAAAAGAGTTATTGAAAAAGCACTTTGCAGAATAGAAATTGTTTTGTTTTATAAATCACTAAAATTTAAAGATAAAACATTGATTATGGGAATAGAGGGCAGTGGATTTTTTCCTTTTGAAACAGAAGATGAATTATTTTTTTTAACTGCCGGACATATAACCAGCGGTATCTCTGAAATTCCAAAGGTAATTTTAGCTCCAATATCAAAGGACAATCCCACAGAAACTATCTATATTCTTGATAAATTAGAATATAGAATTTGGAATACTCACAACGAAAAAGATGTGATAACCTTTTCTTCAAAAGAAGTAAAGGTCGTAGCAGAAGAATTTTTTAATGGTATTGATTTTGGTATTTTATCCTTTGAAAAAAGAGATGGTTTAAATTTGCATGCCACACCAGTAAGATGGGGCACTACGAAAAATTTAGAAAGTGGGGATATGCTCTATCTATTTGCCGAACCCTCATATATGGGTAAATTTTTTACAAAAGGATATGTTATAAACCTAGGATCTTTAAATTCTGATGTAGCATCCAAATTTTCCATAAAACCTGAAAATATTTTTTATATGTCTAACGATTTAACACATGGATCAAGTGGAGGACCTGTCTTCGCAATCGGTAAAGAAGACGGAAAATTATATTTGGTAGGAATTGCAGTAATGTATAACATCCATCCTGGAATGGTATTCAAAATTGCAACAAAAATAGACCACGTGATAGAGGTGTTGCAAAAATATGAATAAAAAAGCTTCTAAAAAACCACTAGTGCTGCTAGTGGTTTTTTTAATTCTAGTAATTCTAGGAATTATTTTTATTTTGCTAATAAAATCTCAATTGCTTTTTCTAACCCCAAATCTTTATATTCATTTGCAACATCAGTTTCTACAAACATTTCTTCCAAAATAACATCTGGGGTTATTCCCTCACCGTCTATTCCCCTATCAAGTGGCGTAAACCATTTTGCAATAGTTATTTTAAGTGCGGAACCATCTGTTAATGCTTGAAAGTCTTGAACAGAACCCTTACCAAAAGTTTGTTGACCAACGATTGTAGCCTTTTCATAATCTTGCAAAGCTCCTGCAACAATCTCTGATCCGGATGCAGTGCCACCATCTACCAAAACAACTGTTTTCAATTCTCCCAATCTATGTCTGCCAGTAGTATCATAAACATCCGTAGTTCCATTTCTAAATCTTTCCAAAACAATCGGCCCTTTTTCTACCCACTCACTTGCAACCTCTACAGAAGTTTTTAAATATCCACCCGGATTACTTCTCATGTCTAAAACCAAACCTTTTGGTAATTTAACCATAATTTCTTGAATTGCTTTGCTAAATTCTTCGTAAGTAGACTCACTAAAATAAGAAATTCTAACGTAAGCAATACCATCATCTTTCATTTCCCAAATTACGGTTGGTACGGTAATTATACCTCTTATAATTTCAACTTCTTGAAGACTACCGTAACCATTTCTAGAAATTGTTAACACAACAGGCGTACCCTTCTCCCCTCTTATTTTCATTACTGCTTCTTGCAAATTTAAACCGGTAGAATCTTCTCCGTCAATTGCCAAAATTTTATCTTGTGCTTTTAATCCTGCTTTTTCTGCCGGTGAACCAGCCAAAGGCGCCACCACAATAAGTCTGTCTTCCTTAATTCCAATTTCTGCTCCAATTCCTTCAAACTCCCCCGCCAAATCTTTGGCAAATTCTGTAGCTTCTTTTGGTGGAAAATAAATTGAATATGGATCTTTTAAACTAGCCACTAACCCTTCTAAAGATCCATAGAATAAATCCACGTCGCTAATTTCTGCATTTACATGATCCTCTTTAATGGTATTCCAAATTTTCCAAAATTGATTAAAATCTACATTCGGAGATCTGGTTTTTGAATACAAATTTAAAACTTTTTCTATTTCTATATTTCCACTTTCACTAGATAAAACTGTTTTTAGTGTAAATAATTTTCCAGAAAAAAATCCCAAAACAAAAATCATGACAAATAACCCAGTTATCAATACATAAAAAAACTTATTAAACTTTCCGTTTGTTTTTAATTTCTCAATCATAATTATTTTATTTATTCTACTCTTTCTATATTAGCACCCAACTGTTGTAATCTGCCGGCTAAATCTTCATAACCTCTTTCAATTGGATAAGAATTTCTAAGAATAGATTTTCCACTTGCCGCCAACATACAAATTAAAATTGCTGTTGCAGGACGAATAGCTGGAGGACACATAAGTTCGTTTCCTTTTAGTGCTGTTGGGCCTTCTACAAAAACACGATGAGGGTCTAAAAGTATTAAATTTGCACCTAATTTTTGTAACTCCAAAAAGTAAATTGCTCTGTTTTCATAAACCCAATCATGAACCAAAGTTCTACCTTTTACTTGAGTTAAAATTGGAACAAAAAATGGCAAATTGTCTATATTCAAACCAGGAAAAGGTCTGCCATAAATTTTGTCTGGCAAAGCACTTAACTCACTTGGCAAAATTTCTATGTCTGCCATATTAAACTTTCCATTTTTTGAAAGATATTTTTTTACAATATTATACTTTTGGCCCATTACGGATAGTTTTTCCAATTCTAATTCCAAAAAGTCTAGTGGACAATTTTCTACTATAATATTTGATCTTGTAGTAATAGCCAACGATAGAAATGTCATTGCTTCTATAGGATCTGGAATTAGCGAATAGGGTTTTTTGGTTGTTTTTAAAGATTTTACACCTTTTATAACCATTGTAGTTGACCCTATTCCTTTTATATCTGCACCAGCTTTGTTTAGAAAATAGCATAAATCTTGAACCATATAATTTGCAGAAGCAAATTTTAAAGTTGTAGTTCCAGTGGCCAACACTGCAGCCATAATTACATTTTCAGTGGTTGTGTCCCCAGATTCATACATTACAACTTCACTACTTTGTAGTTTTTTTGTTTTTACTTCGTAATATCCAGTTTTAGAAACTATACTTAATCCAAGCTTTTCTAATCCAAAAAGATGCGGACGAACTGTTCTTTCTCCTAGTTTACAACCGCCACTTTTATATAATTTATAACCTTTGCTTTCACGTTTTGCCAATGCACCAAAAAGTAAAAGTGATGAACGTGTAATTCTACAAGCTTTTTTATCTATTTTATCTAATTGCAATTTTGCTGAAGTATCTAAAAGTAAATCACTGCTTCCAGTCCACTCAAACCTTACGCCAATACTTCCTAAAATTTCTAAAATTCTATCTACTTCTTGTATTCTTGGCATATCCTCTAGATATACTTTTCCCTTTATCATTAAAGAAGCGCACAAAATAGCCACAGCCGAATTTTTAGCTGTGTTTACTTTTATTTTTCCGCTCAATTTTTTACCACCTTCTATTACAAATTTAGGCATATAAACATTGAATAATTAAGTTAGATTCTTTATAATTATAACGAAGATATGATACAATAGCAAGAAATGACATACCCAAAAACAATTTTAAATAGTAAAATTAGAAAAGCAATAAACATCTTTCTTATCTTGTCATTTTTTATTATTTCTCCTCTTGTAATTCTTTATACCACGGGGTATAGATACGATTTAAAAACTGGAGATATTAGCCAAACCGGTGTTATAGGAGTCGATGTAAAACCAAATACTGCAAAAGTTTTTTTGAATAATATAGAAATAAAAAAGAAAATTCCAATTAGAGTCACCAATTTGGCACCAGATTTTTATTCTATTCGTATAGAACTAGATGGATATTACACTTGGTTAAAAGACATAGATGTAAAAAGCAAAAAAAGTACTTTTATTAGTAATGTTTGGCTTTACAAAAAATCAATACCATCATCGGTTTTGAATTCATTTGAAAATATTGTAAATGTGGAATTTTCTCCAGATGGAAAATATGCACTTTTAACTACAAAAGAAAGTGATATTTACGAAGTAAAAATTTACGAAACCAGCTCAAAACAAATTTCTACAATTACAAGAACCACAAATGAACAAGAACCACAAACGTCTTGGTCATCTTTTGGTAATTCTGCATATATAAAAATAACGGACAGCATTAGAACAACTATTTATCTGCTTTCTGCCACTATTCCAGATAATACCAATTCTTTTCTTTTTGACACAAAATCTTTAGACAATAATATTCAATGGAAAAATTCAGCGCTTCCTGCAATTTTTATTAAAGAAAACCTCGAAATAAAACAACTAAGTTTAACAGGAGAAAAGATAATAACTTCAAATTTAAATGTAGATAACTGGTTTGTAGATGAAAAAAATGATGTTTGGTCTGTGGATAATAACAAAAAAACATTAAAAATGGTTTCTGGCACACAAGACTCTATTCCTTATAGTTTAAACCAACCAGACAATAGAATAATAGACATAAATTCAAAAAGAGCAATTTTAACCAACCAAAACGAAACAACAATAATAAAACTAAATACTAGAGAATCTGTCAGTATTAAAACTGGTAGCTTTACTTTTTCACAATATAGCAACAGCTGGTTAACATGGTCCCCTTTGGAAATTTGGGAAATTTGGGAAAGTGGAGATTACAAACTAGTAAACAGAACTAGTGAAATAATCAAAACAGTTAACATATTAGACAAATATGGTGTCCTACTTTTAACCTCAGAAAATTATATCAAAACTTTTGATACAAACTATTTACTAAGTCAAAAATTACTTGAAAATGTAACTATAAAAAAAATAGCTATAAACCAAAAAGATCAAAAAATATTCTTTTGGGGAATAGTAAACGGAGAGGAAAACTTCTTTGAACTAGAATACTAAAAACCCTCCACAGTAAATAGTAAATAGTCAAGTTTTAACTTGACATTTATTCTAAAATATAGTATTTTATAATACTGTTCATTTTAATAATTAAGGAGGAGAAACCAATGGATTCATTCGTAACAGATCCAAGTCTCAAATTTTTAAGCCCAGAATTTTATAAAAATGGGGTTTTAGCCTTTACCTCTCAAATGCTTAAACCATACGATATGGAGCAACTACTGAGTACGGTGAGGAAAAAAATTGATGTTCCCATAGAATGGTATTATCATAATTATATTATTCACATATTTACAACTTCACTCGGCAGAGAGGCCCGAGTGTTAACAACCACACTAATTAGACTTAGATCCCCGTGGGGTGATCATTTTCATCAAAACATGATAAAAATGAATTGTCACCCACGTTATTAGTAGTTTGAAAAACAAAATTCTTTTACCCTCATTAAGCCCCTTTTTATATTTGTGATTAGGGGTTTTTATTTTTTAAAAACATAAAAAAGCCGCTTAATATTTTAAACGGCTTTTTTATATTTCAATCCTAGTTTTATCCCCTATCATCATAGTTCTACCTTCTGCCTCATCTTGTTTTTTACGTTCAATTGTTACGTTTTGCCCAATTAAACTATCACAAATATACATTTGCGTATCAATTTTTGTATTTTGAAGAATTATAGAATTGCTAATTTTTGCTCCGTTTATTTCTGTTCCAGTACCAATTGTTGTGTTTGGACCAATTGTACAATCGTTCAATTTACAGTTTTCACCAATTATTATTGGCTCTATTAAATTTACGTTTTCTCCAATTACAGTTCCAACACCAATATGAATTTTTTTACTATTATAAAAAGAATGCTGAGAAGAAACTCTAAAATTATCTTGATTCATCTTTTCCAAAATCAACCTATTTGCATTCAATAAATCATCTGGTTTACCAGTATCCTTCCACCAACCTGTAATTTCTTTATACCCTACGTTATAACCATTTTTTAACAAATAAGAATTTACGCTAGAAATTTCATATTCTCCGCGCTCGCTTTTTTCTATGTTGTTGTATGCTTTAAAGAAAACTTTTGGGCCATAAATATAAATTCCAACAACTGCAAAATCACTCGGTGGAACGCTTGGTTTTTCTAAAACATCTATTATTTTTCCATTTTCAAATTTTGGAACACCAAACCTTTCCGGATCTGGAACTTTTGAAAGCGCGAGCATACAATCTCTCTGGTTTTCAAAAAAATCATCTACCATATCTTTTAAACTTCCAAGCAATATATTGTCGGAAAAATAAAACATAAATGGGTCATCGCCAATAAATTTATGGGCTTCGGCAGCAACATGTGCAACACCCTGTGGACCACCTGTTTGCTCATAAAATTTTATCTTTACATCCCAATGTCCACCATCACCTATATATTTTTGAAGTTCTGTTTCACCCGGATTTGTATTTATAAAAATTTCTTCAATTCCTGCTTCTACCGCTTTTTCGATAGCATGAAAAATCATTGGCTTGTTTGCCAAAGGTACCAAATGTTTATTTACAGTAAGTGTAATTGGGTGAAGTCTAGTTCCCCTGCCACCACCCGTTAAAACTGCTTTTCTAATTTTCATAAACTATCTAATTAAATTCCTAACGATAATCCAATAATATAAACTCATTACTGGATTTCCTATATATTTTAACAAAGAGTTTTCCATCAATTTTTCTTGAAAAAATATACCAGTTGATGCATTTTCTAATAATTTAGCATCGCTTATTACTCTAATTTTTTGAATATTTTTTCTTTTTTCCATCCAAATCTTCCAGTTTCTTGTATCTAACCAATATTTATATACTTTTATTCGCTCTTTAGCCCATCCACCTTTTAATGCAAAAACCCATAATCCAAACTCCAAAACCAAAGCCATTGGTAAAAGTACAAAAAGCGTAGACCAATCAAAAAACATTAGCATTACACCATACCTATTCCTTTCCATCCAATAAAATTTTTGTATACTCCTACTAAATTGATATTTATGATAAAAAATTGAATCCGGAACAAGCGCAATTTCATAACCGGCAACTCGCAAACGAAATGAATATTCCAAATCTTCATGGTACATAAAAAAGTCATCATCCCACAAACCAAGCTTTTTTAATAAATCTACTCTCATCAAAAGTGCTGCTCCGCTTGCATAAGCAATTTTTTTGATTGAACTACTTATTTCTCTAACATCTTTTTTATAATCTCCAGAAAAACCAAACCCCAAATAATGAAATTCATTTCCAGAACTATTTACTAAATCTGTTTCTGGATGCAAAAGTATAAGTGATTGAACAGCTCCAAGTTTTTTATCTTCTTCCATTGCTTTTACCAAAGGTTCCAAAAATCCACCAGAAACAAAACCATCATTATTGTGAAAAAATACATAATCAAAATCATTTTCTAAAGCCCATTTTATACCCTCGTTATTTCCACCGGAAAAACCCAGATTTCTAGATTGTGCCAAAATTGTTATATGGGGAATTTCTTTTCCAGACAAAGGCACAACCTTGTCTTCTAATGTTCGTGCAGATGTACCATACTCCGGGTGTGGATTATCCACAATTATAAACTCAACCCTATCTTTTGGATAAGTCAACATTTTCAAACCAGAAATAACATCATCTATATATGGATCAGAATGGTAAGAGAGGTATATTATTGCTACTTTAGGATATTTCTCCATAATATTTAAAATGATTTCGCCATTTCCAAAGATATTTTATCCAACTTATCAAATGAATTCTTGCTAATTTATTTTTTATTAAGGCACGAAAAATCCCCGGAGTTTTTGCTGATTCACGTTTGTGTTCATGCTTTATTACTATATCATGAACATAATAAACAGGATAACCTGCTTCCCAACTTTTCTTGCACAAATCTGCATCTTCCAAATACATAAAATATCTATCATCAAAAAAACCTAACTTTTCTGCCAACTCCCCACGAATTATAAGTGCCGCACCCAAAACCCAATCAACAGGTCTGGTTTCATTATGATCAAAATCTTTTATCAATAAATTATCCACATGTTTTTTTGGCCACTTAAACTTCTTATCCAATCCAATTTGTTTTAATGGCTTTATGGCCATTGCAAAAAAATTAAAACGATAACAAGAATACTGATAATTTCCATCAAAATTCGTTAACTTTGGACCAACACAACCAATTTTTGAATTTTTATCCATGAATTTTATAATTCTCTCTACTGTATTTGAATTTTGTATTAAAGAAGTATCTGCATTTAAAGCAAAATAATACCTTGCAGGACTTTTTCTAAAACCAAAATTATGTCCTTTTCCAAAACCAATATTTTCAACCGCATCCACATACAAAACCTTTGCAAATTTTTCCAAAGCTTCTTTTATATTATCCTGATTTTGGGAATTATCCACAACTACAATCTGAACTTTATATAGACAGTTTTGTAAATCCAAAAATAGAGACTCAAGATTATTTAAAACCTCGTCTTTCGTTAAATAATTTACAATTGTAATTGTGATGTCATTCATAGTGGGAAAGCAGACTAGGTAGACTGAGTAAGAATGGGAAAATGTTCCAATTGTTATATTGTTTCACTTGTTCGAAATGTTCTTTTTCTAATTATTCCGAACATTTGAAATTTTTGGACTAATTTTTTATTGTCATTCCCGACTCGATCGGGAATCCAGAAACGTTGATTCAAACTGAATCCACAATCAAGTTGAGAATGGCAGAAAACCAACACGTCATCCTGAGCGGAGTGAAACGGAATCGAAGGATCTAGTCTTAATTTCACAGATTATACATTTTCCTAATTTGAAACCAATTCAATTTTCTTTTTTGTTTAATCTCTTTTCTTCTGGAAAATATTGTTTTTCTGTTTTTCAAAATCTCTTTTAATCCTTTTAAATTCTTTTTGTCTAACAAAAGATAATACAAAAACTTCTTAGATTCATAACACGAAATCCAAAAAAAATCAAGTAAAAAGTTCTGCCAAGGCTCATTTTTTAACAAAACCATAAGATGATTTTTATAACTTTGATAACTTATATATGACGGCTGATTCTTTTTATTTTTCACTGCAGACTTATCCGAATAATCTTTTGGACCTGCCCCACTCCTATCGTGGTGTGCAATAGCGCCTAAAACCACAACAGAATCAAAACCAGCAGAACAAAGTCTAAAAGCCAAATCTACGTCTTCTTTGTAAGAACCAAACAAAGTGTCAAAAATCAAACCACCTTCTTCTACAACTTTCAAAGCACTTCTTCTGTAAATTGGCAAAGCACCAGAAACTCCAAAAACTTCATTCTCTTCTTTACCCACAAAACTGTTCTTCACTTCCTGCCAATTTTGCCCCGTATACAAATCTACCACTCGCCTACTCCTAAAAACTTTCAAACCCAAAGTATCTATATTTTCGCTCAAAGAATTTTCAAAACCTTTTTCAATTTCCCCAAACTTCCACTGCACTAACCGCGGACTTGCGGACGCAACTTTATTATTTTTATCTAAATATTCTACCAATTTTGCAAAACAGCCTTCTTCCAAATACATGTCTTGATTCAAAAGCAAAATATATTCTGAATCATTTTTTGTATAAAGAAAGTTGTGTCCGCTTGCAAAACCAATGTTTGTTTTTGATTCAATTAGAACATTTTGAACACTTAGATTGTTCAGCTCTTTTTTAACCAAATTTATAGTGTTATCTGTAGAACCATTATCCAAAATCAACAAATTCCAGTCCTTAAAAGTCTGTTTTTTTAGTGATTCAAATAAATATGGAATATATTTTTCACCATTCCAAACTACAAGTTGTACTGTTAATTTCATAGGTTTTTTAATTTTACTATAAAAATTCCAATTGGACGCGTCAACCAAATCCATATCCATTTATACATTGGCTCCCATTTTTGAAAATATGTAAGCATACTTTTTGTAAAATTCTTTTGCTTCCACAAACTTTCTTGTTTGTTGAAACTCTGCCCAACATAATCTACACAAGAAATAATTGGGGTATACATTATTTTATAATTTAACTTCCAAACCTCTCTACACAAATCCACATCTTCAAACCAAATAAAATATCTTGGGTCAAAACCACAACCTAATTTTTCTAAAATTTCCCTACGCACAATCATAAAAGATCCACGCACAGAATCAACCTCTTGTTCTTTTTCAAAATTAAAACCTTTCATTATATAACTATCCAAAACCTTTGGAAAAATATGATGAATTTTTAAAATCAATAAAATCTGTTCCCAAACTTTTGGAAATCTTCTTGGGGACGCATCCAAGTTTACCTCGCCTTTCTCATTTACTAATTTTACACTAGCCAGCCCAACGTCTTTTTTATTTTCCATCCATTCTACAATTTTATCTAAACTTACCCTCTCCACCAGCATGTCTGGATTCAAAAATAAAATGTATTTTCCAGTTGCCATTTTTAATCCCAAATTATTTGCTACAGCAAATCCCAAGTTTTCTTTATTTTCAATCAACCTAACATTTGGGAAATTTTTTACAATTTCTACAGTTTTATCATTAGAATTATTATCTACAATAATTTCTTCACATTTTATTTTTTCACAACCATCAAAAACAGAAGCTGTCTGCTTCCCAATTTTTTCCTCCGAATTCCATGCGACTGTAATTACACTTAAATCCATATAAACTGATTTTACCCTCAAAAAACTTAAATTGCAAGGTTAAAAGGATAAAAAAACCAAGGATAAAATCCTTGGTTTAATAAAGAAACTTTTTTCTATATCTACCACTACTAACAGTTAATCGTTTAAAACCGACTGGGTTAGAAAAATATATTTGTGGGTTCATCCCCCGAAATTTAATAATTTTCTGATCAAGTTTGTTTACCTCAACAACCATGCCTGTTCTTCCTGGAGCATGAATATATTCATTATGCGAAATCATAATCCCCACATGGGTTGGGACTATACCTTTTTTAGAAAAAAATACTAAATCTCCGGCACAACAAAATTCTATATGAACAAATATTCCCAAAGTATCAAATTGTTCATTAGAATGTCTAGGCACAATATCTGGATATTGTGCTTGAAGAAGTAAAAATTTAACAAATCCTGAACAATCAAATCCATTTTCACTACATCCCAAATCTGGATTTTTATATTTTACAGATGGAAAACCTAAATATGACAACGCAAGCGAAATAAATTTCTCTTTTTCCACTATCACCTCCTATGTTTTCAATTTTAATAAAATGAACCGGACTAAATTTAGCATAAAAACATAAATTTATCAACTAAAAACTCAAAATCATAAAATGAAAATAGATTTACAACCACAAAACATTTATTACCGTATATCCATTTTTCTCATAAACTTTCTGAAAATGTTCTGACAAAAATAAATTTTTATTTATTTTTATTTGTTTCTCTTCAATACCACTTATCATCTTATTCAAATGAAAATATAAATAATAATTTTCTTCATCTCCATAAAAAATAAATTGCTCCAAATTTCCATAAGGAGAATTTTTAATTTTTTTATAAAGTTCCTCTGGTGATTGTGAATTAGCCAAAGATTTAACATATTCAAAACGTTTAGAAAAAATAGATGCTGGATGAGTATTAT
>CAZHUL010000004.1:0-13028 GCA_964535435.1 uncultured Gammaproteobacteria bacterium
AGTTAGAATTCCTGTGGTTTTTGATAAAAGTACACTTACTTTAAAGGTTTATTTTCCTAATTATAGTACAAATAATAATGATTGTCAGGAGGTTTTGGGAGTAGAGCGTGTTGTTCCAATGACTGTAGCTGTGGCAAAAACTGCAATTGAAGAATTGCTAAAAGGCTTAACTCCTGTAGATGTGACTGCAGGCTATTTTACCAGTATAAATGAAGGTGTAAAATTAAATAGTATCTCAATTACAAATGGAGTTGCATATGTTGATTTTGATAGTAAATTAGAATATCAAGTTGGAGGATCTTGTAGAATTATGGGAATTTATGCTCAAATTGAAGAAACTTTGAAGCAATTTACAACAATAAATTCAGTTGTAATTTCTATAGACGGAAGAACTGGAGATATTTTACAACCGTAAATTAGGTAGATTAAGTAAATAACAAAAAAACATTTTTGGATGTTTTTTTGTTATTGAGCGTATTACAAAAGATAGGTAATTGTAATAAACGGTAACAAAAGTCGCCGTTTGTTATTTTTTAATTCTTTCTATTGACAAAAACATTAAAAAGTAGTATTATGAATTGTAAATCTATTTTCCCGTGAGGGACTTTTATTTTTTTATGGAAATTAGAAACATTGCAATTATTGCTCACGTTGACCACGGAAAGACCACTTTAACTGATGCTATGATGCGTCAGTCTGGAATGGTTAGTGCTGATGACACGAAAAGTATGGATAGTAACGCTTTAGAACAAGAGCGTGGTATTACTATTTACGCAAAAAACGCTTCTTTTTTTTATAAAGGTACAAAAGTAAATATAGTAGATACACCGGGGCATGCTGATTTTGGATCAGAAGTTGAACGTATTTTGCGTTCGATTGATAGTGTTTTGCTTGTGGTGGATGCACAAGAAGGTCCAATGCCTCAAACAAAATTTGTATTAAAAAAATCTCTTGAACTAGGTTTAAAACCTATTGTTATTTTGAATAAAATTGATAAACCAGCCGCTAGACCGGAATTAGTTCATGATATGGTGTTGGAACTTTTTATGGATCTTGGTGCAGACGATGAGCAACTTGATTTTAAAACTATTTACGCAAATGGACGTGCAGGAATTGCAAAAAAGAATTTAGAAGATGAATCAGATAGTTTGGTTCCACTTTTTGATTCAATTTTAGAAAATGTAAAACCAGCACTTTCTGATATAACTGTGCCTTTTAGATTGCAACCATTTAATCTTGGTTATGATAATTTTCTTGGAAGACTCGCAATTGGTCGTGTATACGAAGGTATAGTTAAAAAAGGCGATAAAGTTATTATAAAGAAACCAACTGGCGAAGAACGTAGGGGAAACATTACAAAACTTTTTACTTTTGAAGGACTAGAAAAAAAGGAAGTAAACGAAGCTTTTGCGGGTGATTTGGTTATGATTGCAGGAATTTCTGATATTTATATTGGTGAAACTGTTTGCGCAAATTCAAATCAAGAGCCACTTCCAGCTATTGAAATTGATGAGCCTACAATTTCTATGAATTTGCTTGTGAATAACTCTCCTTTTGCCGGAAGAGAAGGAAAATTTGTGACTAGTCGCCAGATTAGAGAAAGATTACAAAAAGAATTAGAAATAAATGTTGGTTTGAGAATTGATTTTTCTAACAATGATTATTGTAAAGTTTTTGGACGTGGTGAAATGCATATTGCAATTTTGCTAGAAAACATGCGGCGTGAAGGATATGAACTTCAGGTTTCTCAACCTAGAGTTATTATAAAAGAAGAAGGTGGACAAAAATTAGAGCCTTTTGAAGAATTAACAATTGATGTACCAAATGAATTTGAAGGTGTTGTTATTGAAAAAATAATGAAGCGTAAAGGTGTTATGATGGATATGCGTCAAGATGGGGTAGAGAAAAGAATTATTTTTGAAATTCCAACTCGTGGTTTACTTGGATATAGAGGAGAGTTTGTAGTAGATACAAAAGGAGAGGGAATTATGTGTTCTCGTGTTATTGGGTTTAAACCACATGTTGGGCAAATAAATAAACGTGATGTTGGTTCTATGGTTTCTATGGTTGCGGGAAAAGCTTCCGGATTTTCTTTGAACAACTTACAAGATAGAGGGTCACTATATATTGGTCCACAAACAGAAGTTTATGAAGGAATGGTTGTAGGAAATGTATCAAAAGGAAATGATATGGCAGTTAACCCTGTTAAAGGAAAAAATCTTACAAACATGCGTTCTTCTGGAGCTGACGAAGCTATAAAATTAATTCCACCAATCCAAGTTACACTTGAGAGAGGTTTGGAAATTGTGGCAGGGGATGAATATTTGGAGGTTACTCCGACAAATATCCGTTTGAGAAAACAAATTCTAAAAGAAGGAGAAAGAGCAAGTTCAGGTAGAAGTAAATAAAATTAAAAAATAAAAAATCTCGTTGAAATGACGGGATTTTTTATTTGTGATATTGTAATAATATGTTCCTTTTACAATATTAACTCATAAAAGGAGGTGAGAATGAGAATGTATTTGTCGTTTACCGATGTAAAAACTTGTAAGCTTGTTTTAGAAGAGGATAATGGCGAAGTTTTTGGGGTAATTACTAATATAACTTCTTGGAATTTATTGGGGGTTGCACTTTCTTCTTTGATTATAAATTCCCATTTAACTTTTAGCGATTCTGTTTTATTTTTAAAAAAATGTTCAGAAGAAAATGTTATTCTTTCTAATGATGTTGAAGATTCAGGTTTTCCTGAAGATAACTTACAAATTAGGTTTGTAGAAAAAGGTTTGTATAAGAGTTTAATTTTAGAGGGTGTAAAAAGCGGGAAAGATATTTATTGGGAATTAAGCCCTTTATATACTTGGACTCATGTGGAATTTGTACTTTCTCATTTTGTATTTGGTCAATATATGGACTTAAGAGAGGCTCATAGTATATTGGAAGTTGAAAAACTTAATGATTCAAGCTTTCCTCAATATCCGGAAGATATGAGTGAGGAAGCAAAAAAAGATATGGAATATAATAAGATTTTGGATGAATTTAATACTGAGGGAGATCCAAATTGAAAAAACCCCGTCATTTTGACGGGGTTTATTTTGTAGTTTTTAATTTAATGGGTCTGTTGTCAAACATGTTTTCGTTAATAAAATTTAGAAGTTTTAGTATAAATTGTTTTTGGCGACAGCCTTAATGATAAAAGTTATTTTTGTCTGGAGTTTAAAAGTATTGCCAATGCGTGTCCTACGTTTAAAGATTCTAATTTTTCGTCGTGTTTGATTTCTATAGAAGTTCCTTTTGTAGCTAATTTAATTCCTTGTCCTTCTGATCCTACAATTATAATAATGTTTTCAGCCATTTTTTCTATTAGTTTATTATCTAAAATTTCAGAATTCTTTTTTTCTAGTCTGT
Organism: uncultured Gammaproteobacteria bacterium; assembly: GCA_964535435.1. Lineage (GTDB taxonomy): Bacteria > Patescibacteriota > Patescibacteriia > Magasanikbacterales > UBA922 > JAKITS01. Next base: position 3,406 of record CAZHUL010000004.1, read on the forward strand.
AAATTGGTCTTCCTAATTCTTGGAATAATTTTTCTGCTTCAGATCTTTTTATGTTTAGCCATGGAACTTGGAAAAGTGTACCAACTGAAGAGCGAATAACTTTCGGACTGGTTGTGTCTACCGATTCAATTAAAATTAATGAAGCATTAAAACCTAAGCACAATCTAAAAATACTTCCTACATTTCCTGGATCTTGAACACCATCTAAAACTACAATAGTTGGGTATTTTTTTATGTCGTCTAAATTCCATTTTGGAATTTTTGCTACGCCCGCAATATTTTGTGGCGTTTCGGTAGTTATAAGATCATCAAAGATTTCCGTATCAGAATCTGTAAAAGTAAATTCAACTGCGTTTCCTGCTGTTTCTATAATTTTTTTACCCTCAACTAGACACAAGTCGGCATTTAGGCGACCTTTTTTTGTGTGAAGTGATTTGATTAATTTTTCTTTGGCGAGGCTTAACATATTATTTTTGACCTTATATGTAAAATATAGTACCATATATGTATAAAAAGAGCCATAAGTCAGCGAAAATTAATTATAAATAACCATTTATGAAACGAGTTGAACTTTTTTTAATGATGCTTAAATTACCGGTTGATTTTTTGATGTTGGTTTTGGCTACATTATCGGCATATTATGTTCGTTCAATGAGTTTTGTAGTAGAATTAAGACCAATTTTATTTGATTTGTCTTTGAAAGATTATTTAAACTTATCTTTTTATGTAATTTTGGGATGGTTATTGATCTTTGCTTTTGCAGGTTTGTATTCTGTAGACCCAAACAAGAAATTTTCAGGTGAATTAAAACAAGTCTTTGTGGGTTGCAGTCTTGGTTTGGCAATAGTAGCACTTTACATGATGTTTGCTCAGTTTCTTTTTGATTCTAGGTTCTTGGTTTTATTTTCTTGGACTTTTGCTATTTTGTTTGTATCTTTTGGACGTATTTTAATAAGAGGTCTAAAGAGTTTACTTTATAGGGGTGATGTTGGTTTGCGTAAAGTGATTGTAATAGGCGAAGAAGAAATGGCAATAAATATTGTTAAGACTTTAAAAAGTAGAAAAGAATTGGGTTATAAAGTTGTAAAAACACACACTTCGTTTGGAAAAGTTGTTAAGGATAGGTTACTTAAAAAAGATATTGACGAAGTTATTTTTATAAATCCAAGAGCTAATGAAAAAGAAACAATTGGAGCAATTAATTTTTGCAATGAAAATCAGATTGTTTTTAAATATTCTGCCGACTTGTTTACTTCTTATTCTACAAATATTGCGGTTAGTACTTTAGCAGGTGTACCAATTATTGAATTAAAAAGAACACGTTTGGACGGATGGGGAAGAGTAATGAAGCGTTTGTTTGATGTTATTGCTAGTTTTTTGATTTTGATTTTGGCAAGCCCTGTTATGTTATTGATTTCTGTTATAATTTTAATAGAAACAGGTAGACCGGTAATTTACAGAAACGAACGTGTTGGTGTTCGCGGAAAAAGATTTTTTGTTTATAAATTTCGTTCAATGTATCAAAAGGATTCTACCGGTGCTCAGTTTGGCAGAGCTGGTAAAAAAGCCGAAGAGAAGGAGCAAGAGCTTATTAAAAATCAAAGTACAAAAAAGGGTCCTATTTACAAAATTGCAGACGATCCTCGTGTGACTCCGTTTGGCAAGTTTTTACGAAGGTGGAGTTTGGATGAATTACCACAGTTTTTTAATGTATTGAAAGGGCAAATGAGTGTTGTTGGGCCACGTCCACACCAGCCACGTGAGGTTGAAAAATATGAGCAGGTTCATAAAAAAGTATTTTTTGTAAAACCCGGAATCACAGGAAGCGCACAAATTTCTGGTAGAAGCGATTTGTCTTATGAAGAAGAATTAGGATTAGATATTTTTTATATTGAGCACTGGAGAATGTCTTTGGATTTAGTAATTTTTATCAAAACTCCATTTATTATTTTTAAAAAAAGAAAAGAACTGTAAGTTAAGAAGAAAAAGGTTATATGAAGATTGCATTGGTACATGATTATTTATCTCAGGACGGAGGGGCAGAGAGAGTATTAAAAGTATTTAGTGAGATTTGGCCAGAAGCGCCAATTTTTGTGCTTTTCCACGACAGAAAAAAATTGACTCAGTTTAATAATTCCGATATAAGAGAATCTTTTTTGGCAAAAATTCCTTTTATAAAGTCTAGCTATCAGTGGACTTTACCGTTTATGCCTTTGGCAACAGAACATCATAATTTAAAAGATTTTGACATTGTTTTATCTTCTACAAGTGCTTTTGCAAAGGGTGTAATTACAGATTCGGAAACAGTCCATATTTCTTATTGCCATACCCCAACCAGATATCTTTGGACAGATACTCATGAATATATTGCCAATTTAAAATATAATAAATTGATTAAACTTGCGCTTCCAAGAGTTATACATAAAATGAGAATTTGGGATAGGACTAGTGCAGATAGAGTAGATAAATTTATTGCGAACTCAAAAGTTGTTCAGAAAAGAATAAAGAAATATTATGGTAGAAATAGTGAAGTTGTTTATCCACCAATAAATGTAGAAAATTTTTTTGTTTCTAGTGAAATTAAGGATTATTTTGTTTCTGGTGGTCGGATGGTTTCTTACAAAAGATTTGATTTGATAGTTCAAGTTTTCAATAGATTAGGCTGGCCTATAAAAATTTTTGGTGATGGGCCAGAGTTAGAAAAATTAAAGCAACATTCAAAACTAAACATAGAATTTGTTGGGAAGGTTTCTGATGATGAAAAAAGTAGATTATTAAGTCATGCTCGTGCTTTTGTTCACCCACAAGTAGAGGATTCTGGAATTACACCGCTTGAATCGATTGCTTCTGGAAGGCCTGTAATAGCCTATGCAAAAGGTGGTGTACTTGAGACTGTACAAGAAGGTAAGACAGGAACTTTTTTCTATGAACAGACGTGGGAGGCTTTAATGCATGCACTTTTAAACTTTGATGACAGAATGTGGAATGGGGCAGAAATACGAGCTAGCGCAGAAGGTTTTAGTGAAAGAAATTTTAAAGAAAAAATAAAGAATATAGTAGAATCTTAAGTTAAATATGAATATAGGAATAGACATAAGAACACTTGCAGGGTCTGTAAAAACAGGTGTGGGCGAATATACAGTAGAATTGATTTTGAATATTCTTCAACAAGATAAAAAAAATAATTACTACTTATTTTATAATTCCTTTAAAGACGATGTGGATGTTTCACTATTTCTTAAGGTAGAAAATGTTTACTGCGTAAAAACTAGTTGGCCAAATAAACTGCTTAGTGGCAGTTTATTTTTGTTTAAAAGACCTTATTTAAATAAAGTAATTTCTAAAAATTTAAAAAAAGAAGTTGAAATCGATTTATTTTATAGTCCAAACATGCATTTTACGGCTTTGAGTTCCGGAACCCCACATATTATTACAATTCATGATTTATCTTTTGTGTTTTTTAAAGATTTTTTTTCTATGAGGCGTAGGATTTGGCATAGATGTGTAAGAGTAAAAAAACAATGCCAAAAAGCTAATTTAATTTTGACTCCTTCTGAAAATACAAAAAATGATATAGTTAAATTTTTTGGGGTAGATGAAAATAAAGTAAGAGTAATTAAACCCGGTCTTTCAACTTTATTTTTAAAACAGGATACATTTTCTGCACAAAAAATAAAAATTAAATATGGTTTGCCAGAAAAATTTATTTTCTTTTTGGGAACAATAGAACCAAGAAAAAATATGGACGGGATAATAGATGCTTTTTTGCTTTGGCAAAGAAAAAATTCTTATGCTCAAGAGTATCAATTAATAATTGCCGGAGCAGAAGGTTGGAAGTGTTCAAAAATTTTGGAAAGGATTCGTGAGAATAAAAAAATAAAATATGTTGGCTATATAAATCCGGAAGAAAAAAGAGTTTTTTATGAATTGGCGAGTGTATTTATTTATCCATCTTTTTATGAGGGTTTTGGATTTCCGGTTTTGGAGGCTATGAGTGTTGGAACACCTGTGATTACGAGTTCTAGGTCATCGCTTCCAGAGGTTGTTGGTAATTCGGCATTTATGGTAAACCCGCATAATATAACAGAAATGGCTAAAGGTCTTCAACTTTTAACATCTGATTATTATTTGCGTAATGAATTAATAGAAAGAGGCTATAAAAGAAGTTATGAATTTTCTTGGGATACTGCGGCAAAGCAATGGTGTCAAGCAATAAACGAAGTATTATGCGAATTGGAATAGATGCAAGAATGTATGGCCCACAACAGGCAGGATTGGGGCGTTATGTTCAAAAATTATTAGAAAATTTAACAGAAATTGATTCTGAAAATGAATACGTGGTCTTTTTAAAGAAAGACAATTTTGACTTATTTGAAACAAAAAATTCTAAATTTAAAAAAGTTTTAGCAGATATTCATTGGTATGGAAAAGATGAACAACTTTTGTTTCCAAAAATAATTAAAAAAGAAAAAGTGGATTTAATGCATTTTCCCCATTGGAATGTTCCTCTTTTTTACCGTGCGCCTTTTGTAGTGACAATTCATGATTTGATTTTGGTGCATTATCCGAATAGGCGAGCAAGCACTTTAAATCCTATTTTGTATTTTTTGAAGTATATTTTTTTTAGAATCATACTTTGGTATGCAATTTTTGAAAGTAAAAAAATAATTACAATTAGTGAATTCAGTAAAAAAGATTTAGTAAAAACTTTAAAAGTTAAACCTCATAAAATAGTTGTAACTTACGAAGCTCCACTTGAAGAACAAGTAGGTGGTGTGGAAAATGTTTTGGAAAAATACAATATTACAAAGCCATTTGTAATGTATGTTGGGAACGCCTTTCCTCATAAAAATTTGGAAATGTTGGTAAAATCTTGGCAGTTTTTTATTGAAAAATATAGTAAAAATTATCAATTGGTTTTGGTTGGAAAAGAAAACTATTTCTATAAAAGACTTAAAAAAGAGGTTAAAAATTATAATGATAAAAATTTGAGTGAAGCTATAAAAATTATAGGTTTTGTACCGGATAATTTACTTGTTGGCTTATACAAAAAAGCAGAACTTTATGTTTTTCCAAGTTTGTACGAAGGGTTTGGAGTTCCACCTTTGGAAGCAATGCAATATGGCGTGCCAGTCGTGAGTTCAAATAAAAGTTGTATGCCGGAAATTTTGGAAGATGGTGCAAACTATTTTGATCCAGAAAAGTATCAAGAAATAGCAAAAGTGATTTATAAAAATTTGATTGACCAAACAGAAAGAAAAAAACTAAAAGAAAATTCTAAAATAATTTTGAAAAAGTATTCGTGGAAAAAAATGGCAAAAGAAACTTTAAAGGTTTACAAATAATTGAAAAATAGATAAATAAAAAATTGATTTCATACTCAATTTTTTGTTTACTATAAAATTTAAAATTATTTTTTCTTCCTGTGGATAAAATGTAATTTTTGCTTAAAATAAGGCATTTTTTGTAATTAAGAAATGTGCTATAATATAAATCTATTGCACAATTCATTTCAGCCCATAATTTATAAAATTTAGCTACAAACTATTTTTTCTTAAACACCTTATATCTATAAAGTTTGTTAATAAAAAATTGTTTTCGCTTAAATTTTATTAAATTCTAACTAAAAGTAATTGTGAAATAGATTTAATTATTAATTAGTTAAATTTTTCATGCCGAGAGTAAGAAAAAATAAAATTAAAAGACGAGCGTGTACTGGTTGTAAAAGAATGGGTCATAATTCTAGAACTTGCCCAGAGCAAATGATGACATCGGAAATAGATTCAGAAGTTGCAGACGTGTTTGTGGGAGATGACTTTGCAGAGACTGCTCAAATAGAAACTACTAAAAAATACCCAAAGGTAGTTATTTGTGATGATAAAAAAATGATGAAGTCTCCGCATATCGTAAATTTGCGTGAACAATTAAAAAGAAAATTTCCTAAAGTTGAAGCTTATAAAGAAAAAGAATCGATTAAAAATATTGTTGGCGTGGATTTCGCCAGTCTTATTCGCACAGCTAACAATAAAAGAAGAGAGGAAATGAATAATAAAACTATAAGTGGTAATTTTATTTTAAAAGAGGAATTAAATAGAAAACAATATATAAAAAATTATGTAGAAGAAACAAAAGACAGACAAAAAACAAATTTTAAGGTTAAAAAAATAAATAAAAAAGTTTTTAAACAAGACAAAAATAAAATCAAAGAAAGCATATTAAGCAAATTTTATTCTAAATTACAATTATTTAAAACTAAACTTATTTTTTCATTTTCAAAATTAAGTCCAAGTTATTGGTTGAAACATTTTACATGGAAAAGGTTAGCTTACCAAAGTATTGCTATATTTTTGCTTGTGGCTATTCCTATGCCAACTGTCGGGTATTTTCAACAAGTAAAAGTCACCAATAGTCAAATAATGGAAGGAAGTAAACAAGCTTTATTTGGTTTAAAATCTTCTACTTTTTCTGTTTTAAATTCAGATATTGGCGGGGCCGAACAAGGTTTAAATGATACCTTACAATATTTTAATAATACAAAAAAATTATTAGATTCAGAAAACAAAGTTTTGATGAGCATTTTGCGTGCCATTCCCATTTTGGGAAATAGTATTAAAAGTCGAGAGAATTTATTAAATGCCGGTCAACACATGGCGTTGGCAAACACCTATCTTGTAAAAGGAATAGGTGAAGCCACAAATGGAGAAAATTTAAACACTACAGACAAAATTTCTTTGGTTAGTCAACACCTAAAAAGTGCTTTGCCCCAATACCAAGAAGCTTATAATCAGTTAAGTTTAGTAGATTCAAAAGTTGTACCAGAAGAATATAGAGATGAGTTTAATGATTTTAGAACTTTGTTTGGGGTTTTTATAGAAGATCTTAATGATTTGGTACAGCTTACCGATACTCTTTCACTTATTTTGGGAAGTGAAGATTTTAGGCGTTATTTGTTAGTTTTCCAAAATAATAATGAACTTCGCCCAACTGGTGGTTTTGTAGGAAGTCTTGCTGTTGTAGATGTTCAAAAAGGTAAAATTGATAATATAGATGTTCCGGGTGGTGGAAGTTATGACTTAAAAGGTCAACTAGATACTTATGTGGCTCCGCCGTTACCACTTCAATTGGTAAATAGCAGATGGGAATTTCAAGACTCAAATTGGTTTCCGGATTTTGGTGCTTCTGCACAAAAAATGGCTTGGTTTTATGAGCACAGTAGAGACACTACGGTAGACGGTGTTATAGCAATAAACGCAACTGTTTTAGAAAGACTTTTAAAGATTGTAGGTTCAATTTCCAGTGAAAAAGTTGGTTTAGAGTTGTCAGGAGAAAATGCTTTGGAAGATTTACAATATCAAGTAGAAGTAAATTATAATAAAGAAGAAAACAAACCAAAAGAGGTAATAGGAGAGCTAATGAATGATTTGATTTCTCAGTTTGAAAAGATGGATAGTTCTGATTTAATTAGAGTTTTGATTGAACTTCATCAATCTTTAAAAGAAAAAGAGGTTCAAGCTTTTTTCTTTGATCGTGGATTACAAAAGACTGTTCGTGATTTTGGTTGGTCTGGCGAAATTAGTTATGCAAGTAAGGATCAAGATTATTTAAACATTGTAAGTGCAAATTTGCAGGGTCAAAAAAGTGACAAAGAAATAGAACAAAACATAGAACATGAGGTTTTTATTCAGCCGGATGGTTCGATTATAAATAAAGTTATAATTAAAAAGAAACATAATGGTGTTGAGGGGGAAATGTTTACAGGTACTGCAAATATAAGCTATGTACGTGCATATGTACCAGAAGGATCACAACTTTTGGAAGCTGGTGGTTTTACTTATCCTCCGGAAAATGCTTTTCATGTACCAGAAGATTGGTACGAAGATGATACTTCTATCAATCAATTTGAAAAAGAAATTGGGATTGATGATAAAACTGGAACTAGAATTACTCTGGAATTTGGAAAAACTGTTTTTGGGAATTGGGTAACAACTAATCCGGGTGGAGAAAGTGAAATTTATTTTATTTATAAATTACCATTTAAAGTATCCAACGTTGAAGGTAAAGAAATAAAAGGAGAAAAGTTTTGGAATTCATTTTTATCAAATAACGAAACGCGTTTAAAATATAGTTTAGTTTTGCAGAAACAGTCTGGAATTAGCAGTAATTTTATCTCTAAAGTAAAAATTCCTGAAGATTGGGATTTTATTTGGAATTCAGATAATTCAATTTTACAATTAAGTAATGTACTTCAATATAGCTCTGTGCTTAAAAATGACATAGTATTTGGAGCTGTTATAAAAGGAGAAATAAATAATAATTAATGTCTTATGTCCAAAAAAGAACACAAAAAGGACAAGAAACATGTCCATAAAATTAAAAAAGATTATTTAGAAGAAGATGATATCTATTTAGAATTAGAAGAAGAGAGAAAGAATTTGCATAAGAAAAAAAAGAAGAAACACAAAGAACATGAAGAGAAGGTTATGGAAATTAAACCGGAAAAAAAGAAGAAAAAACATCACAATCATGAAGAAAAAGAGGAACTTGGTTTTATAGAAAAAGTATTGAAACCTTTGAAAAACAAAAAACATAAAAAACATAAAGAAAATAAAGAGATTGAAGAAGACAAAGAAATTTTTGAAAAGTCTATAATTAAAAAAAAGCATAAAACAAAAGATGAAATGGATAGGGCACTTTTGGGTATTTATGAAAATGAAGATGGGTCAATGCCGGATATGAGTAAGTTTCAGAAAAAAAAGAAAAAAAGTAAATTGTTTAAAGCTTTTATTATTTTGATACTTTCATTATTATTTTTGGGAGCTGTTGCTTGGGTTGGTTTTTTTGTTCTTGGAACCAGTGGAAATTTTTCAGAAGGAGATATTTTGTTAACAATGGTTGGAGATGAAAATGTTGAAACAGGACAAACTGTTAGTTATAGAATTAGATATAGAAATTTACAAAATAGTGCTTTGCACAATGTGGTGCTTGAAGTTCGTTATCCAGAAGGTTTTGTGTTTGAAAAGAGTAGCGTAGAGCCTGCCAACGAGACAAAGGACAAATGGGTGATAGGAGATGTTATAGGGCAGGCAGGAGATTTTATAGATATTTCCGGAAAGCTCTATGGAGATGTCGGGAAAAAGCAGTCTTTTAGAGTTTTCTTTAATTATAAACCGGAAAATTTTAGTTCGGATTTTCAGCAGGTTGCCAATTTAAGCACAGAAATAATTAGTTCACCTTTGGAAATTTCTTTTGACGGTGTAGAAGCTGTGGTGGCTGGAGCAGAAGCAAACTTTAAGGTGTTAATAAAAAATACAGGTGTAGAAAGTTTTAAAAACTTGGCGGTAGTTTTAACTCCTTACGTTGGATTTTCAAAAATAGAAAGCACTCCAAAAAGTGATGAATTTGAAAATTTTGTTTGGTCTGTTCCTGTTTTAGACGGAGAACAATCCATAGACGTAAAAGGTATTTTTAATGTTGGAGATTATGAAAATAATTCTATTGTTGCAAGTTTAATTGGGTGGAAAGATTCAGAAAAGGCTGGAGATGGTTATATTTTTGCCACATCTAGTTATAACCCCACGCTTTTGGAAAAGAGTATATCCGCACAACTTGCGATAAACGGCTCG
>CAZHUL010000004.1:13128-23141 GCA_964535435.1 uncultured Gammaproteobacteria bacterium
AAACCAATCATAATTAAACTTAATTCTGACGCTAATTTGGAAATTTCAGAAAAAATAACTCAAGATTCAGAAGGGCGGGATGTTCATACTATTACTTGGTTATTAACTAATTCATTTCATAATTTAAAAGATTTAAAGTTTGAAGCAGATTTGTATGGTGATTTTGTTTGGGATCCAAGTACATTGTCTGTGCCAGCTGGAGATTTAAATTATGATCCGTCTACTAAAAAAGTCACTTGGACTATTCCGGAAATGCCAACAAGTGTGGATGTTTTGGCGCTTCAGTTTAATATAATTTTAAACAAAAAAAATCCAAGTCAAGCAAACTTAACTTCAAAGGTTAAAGGAACTATTTTTGATGAAATGCTGGGAGAACAATTCTTTATTATAGGAAATGAAATTTTGCTTCAATAAAATAAGGATGAATCGCTTACGCTTGATAAATCGAAAAGCTTTGTTTTTCTTTATGAATCACTGAACTTCGTTCAGTTTGATGTATCGCTTCGCTTGATTATAAAAAGAAAAAGTTCATAAAGTCTAAAGTCTGGGAAACAGAAAAGAAAGGGGTATTGTTTATTTGTAATTGTATGTTTTGGTGAGTTGTTGAATTGGATCCTTCGGCTTCGCTCAGGATGACGTTTTCTCACACCACGTCATATTGAGCTTCACCTCGTGAAGTCGAAATATCCCAGGCTTTTATCTCATAAAACAAATAAAAACAAACTAAACATAATTTTCTTTTTTTCTTGTTCTAACTTAAAGAATTAAAAAAGCCGGCGTAGAAGGTCTATGCCGGCTTTTGGGTTTTGGCGTCTAGGTCTTAGATGAGACGACACGGACTTTATTTTCTACGATTTCGATCCGTTTGGCTGGAGCGAGTGGAACTTTGCCTCCAGTTTTTTTGGGCTTTCCTAGTTCGTTTTTGGGCCAGACCATGATTGGCTCTCCGACGATGAGTTTCATACTTTGTGTTTCTGAGTCAAAGACCTCTTCCTCCTCACACAAAGGAAGACGTCCATTAAAGTTTAACGAGACCATTCTTTGGCTGGTTTCTTTTTGGTCTTTGAAGAAGTGGTTGTTATATCCACGAACCGACCAGAAAGCCGCCCTTAGTATAGACTTTAGAGCTTCTTCGAACTCTTTTTTTTCTTCGAACCCCTCTGGGAGAAGTTCGGAGCGGTAAAAATTGAATCTTACCTTATAATATGATGGTTCTTTTTTGTGCTTATCATTTAAACACTCTTCCCACTCGGCTGTGGATAGAGTATATCCATTATCTTTCAAATCTTTCAATATCCCTTGAGCACTCGTCGTATCCCGTACAACTTTTTGAGGTGTGAGGAATTGAATTCCTGGGATTGGATGGTGTTCTTTTTTCTTTTTTACCAATTCTGGAATTACTTTCGGAATCAGTAAATAATTATGAAGATAGACTACCAATGTAACCATAGTCACATTTGATCCTAATAGATCTGGCGACGTTGGTGACGACGAAGTTGTTCTGTCGTTGTTAAGTAGTTTACAGAGTAGTTCTTGAGCAGATACGGACATAATTACCTCCTTAAGGTAATTTTTGGGTTGTGGAAACATTAAAATGAACAGTATTATAAAATACTATATTTTAGACTAAATGTCAAGTTAAAATAGGTTAAAAAAGAAAAAACCCGATAAATTATCGGGTTTTTATATTATTTTTTGAAAAAGAAAAATTTTTTCTTGGTTTTCGGATCATACATTTCTTTGGATTCTTCTAACATAAATTCTTTTCTTGTTTGAAGGAAATATACTAGAAATCCAAGACCGCTTCCAATAAAAGTAAAAAGGAGCATTAAAACGGTTGATTCTGGAAAAAATTTGTAAGCGCCGTAAATTGTGCCGAAAACTACTATAACAGGAATAAGCGTACTTCTCATTTTATCCTCCTTTTTTAGGTGCCTGTATTTTTAAATGAACTGTTTGTGGAACATATATCTTAATCTCTAGGTTTTTTGTATAGATATTTTCTGTTTGTTTATTTTCTATTTTTCTATTTTTAGTTTTATATTTTAGAAATTGATAAAAAAATATACCGCCAAAAATAACCCAAGGAATTTGACAAAGAAGTATAGTTAAATCTTTTATTACAATTGAATGAAAAATAAAAGAACCGCAATTGAGAGCCAGTAATATAACTAGTAAAGGAGAAATTGCGTCTACTTTTTTTGTTTTGTGTGTATACAAAATTTGAGATCCAATTCCAAGTATAGCAACTAAAAATGTAGATAAAAGTGCGAGCGCTCCCGAATATAATTCCACGTTCTCGTCTCCGTTAATTGTTAAAGAATCTTAATTTAAACTTAGCAGAAAAAATGTTTTTATGCAAAAAAAAGACGCCTAGGTAAGCGTCTATTTGTTTTTCAAATACTCTAATAGTTTTTCGTATACATATTTATTTAATACACTACGAGGTCTATTTTTATCTCTTCGCCAGCGATCAACGGTTGGTCTACTAACTGAAAATTTTTCGGCAAAATCTTTTGTAGTTATTTCACCAACTTCCATACTTGCATTTAATAGAGCACAAAAATCTGTTGGCGCTTCGGCACCAGTTATTTCTTTTAGTTTTTTTCTAAGTTTTTCTTTTGGGTTCATGCTTTTTTTTTATACAAAAGAACCTTAAATTAAACTTAGCAGAAAAAATATTTTTATGCAAAAAAAGACGCCAAAATTTGGCGTCTTTTTTTATAAACTTAATCCTTAGATCTGAGTTCTTTCTTTGTGCTCTCGCTAGGATTCGAACCTAGAACACTTGGTCCGAAGCCAAGCATGATATCCATTTCACTACAAGAGCAAATTGTATTTTGTTGTAAAATACAAAAACATGGTACATGGCACAGTTGATGGTGTATCGTGTTATCTGTATCATGAACCATGTTTTTTGTGCGCCCAGCAGGACTTGAACCTGCGACCGTTTGCTTAAGAGGCAACTGCTCTACCAGCTGAGCTATGAGCGCATTTTAAGAATTAGTTAAGAAGAGTTTTATTTATTTCTTTTTATAATTTCAACGTGAGGACCTTTCCATTTTTTGATTTTTAAAGCTTCTTCTGCTGCTGAAGTTTGTGCTTCTTGTTTGCTGGTTCCTTTTCCTTCGGCAACTTTTTCTTTGTCTAGAAAAGCTCCAACAGTAAAATCTTTTTCATGATCTGGACCTTCTTCACTTAACACTTTGTAAGTTGGGGTAATTCCCAGTTTTTCCTGCGAAGATTCTTGGAATCTAGATTTTGGATCCATCCACAGGTTATTTTCTAAAACTTCTTCAAGTTTAGAAATGACAGAATCGCGGATGAATTTTTTAGCGGAATCCCAACCCTGATCATAGTAAATTGCTCCGATTAGAGCTTCTAAGGCATTTGCTAAAATATATTCACGAGCTTTGCTACTTTCGTCTTTATTTTCACCGCGACTTAATAGCATATAGTCGTTCATACCCAATTCACTTGCAACTCGTGCGCACATTTTAGCGTTTACCAAAGATGCTCTCCAACTGGTAAGTTCTCCTTCTGGATTTAGATATTCGTTGAATATATGTTCTGTGACTACTAGTTCTAAAACAGCATCTCCTAAAAATTCCAACCTTTCATTGTGAGGTAATGAAAAATCTCTGTTTTCATTTAAATAAGATCTATGAACAAACGCTTGTACAAGATTGTTTGGGTCGTTAAATTTGATTCCAATCTTTTCTTCAAATTCTTGAAAGTTTTTTTCCTTGTACATTTCATTTATCATAATTTTATTCTTTATCTGTTTCTTCGTCTTCTTCAACACCGCCTATCTTTAGTTGGTTTTCTTTAACTTCTCCGTTTTCAACCATTTCGTTGAATAAGGCGCCTAAAATACCGTTTACAAATTTTCCAGACGATGGTCCACCATAACTTTTGGCAATTTCAATTGCTTCATTTATAGCAACTTTTGCTGGAATTTCTTTGTTGAATTTTAATTCATAGACACCTATTCTAAGTATTGCACGGTCAATCAAAGTAATCTGGTTTATAGGCCAGTTTATTGTATACTTTGAAATAATTTTGTCAATTTCATCAATATGGTCAACTGTATTTACTACAGTTTCCAAGATATATTTCTTGTTTTCGTCTAGACCAATACCAAACTCTTCGGTCATTTGATCTACAATTGCCGGGAGAGCAGACGAAGGTTTTTCTCTGAAATCCCATTGATAAAGACATTGCATTACTATTGAACGAGCGAGGTGTCTATTAGACATATGTTTTGTTAAACTTTTTTACCTTTGTAAGTACCACATTTTCCACAAGCTTTGTGTGACATCGTAGGAGCACTACATTTTTCACACTTAGATAAAGCTGTCTTTTTAAGTGCAAAATGAGAAGCTCTTTCTCTTTTTGACTGTGAGGTTCTTTGTTTTGATGGAAGTCCCATATTTTTTTATTTATTATAACGTAAAACGGAGTTATTATAAACTATATTTAGAAAAAAATCAAGTTTAAATAATAGTTCTTGATTTAACTGTATAAAATCAGGTAATATAAAGAAGAAAGAAGATCAAGAAAAAAGTAATAATAATCAAACTAAGTAAAAGAAAATATATTAAAATGGAAGTAAAAATTTGTAAAAATATAGAAGAATGGAGTAATAATTTGGAAAGCAAAACAGAGTTTTTGCAAAGTTATGATTGGGGTGAATTTAAGAAAAAAGCTGGAGAACAGATTTTAAGAATTCAAATTTTGGACGGCGAAAAAATTGTGAAACAACTTCAGGGTGTTGTTCAAAATTTAAAATTTATAAAGTATTTTTATTTACCTAGAATTTCTGCAAGTGAAGAAGAAATGGCAGAAATTTTAAAATTTTTAAAGAAAAAAGGTTTTAGTTTTGTGCGCACAGAATATACAAATAAAAAAGTAAAAACAAATTTTAAAACAAAGAAAACAAAAAATAGACAACCGGAAAATACTTGGGTTTTGGATTTGAGTAAAAGTGAAGAAGATTTACTGCAAGAAATGCATAGTAAAACTAGATATAATATAAGACTGGCAGAAAAAAAAGATATAGAAATAAGAGAAAGTGATGATATAGATATTTTTTGGAGTTTAGTAAAAAAAACTAGTACACGCCAAAAAATAAAAAGTCATGACAAAGGATATTATGGAAAAATGTTAAAACTGCCGTTTGTAAGTCAGCAAATTGCTTATTCGGAAGATGTGCCAGTGGCTTCAAATTTGGTGGTTAAATGGGGTAATACAGTAACTTATTTGCATGGTGCGTCAGATTATGAATACCGCAAAATTATGGCTCCATATTTGCTTCAGTGGGAAGTTATAAAAAAAGCAAAGGAAGATGGTTTTCAGGAATATGATTTTTGGGGAATGGCTCCGGTAGAAAAAGAGGGAAGTGGAAATGAAAAAAATTGTTTAAACGGTTGGTGTTGGAATGAGTTTCATTCATTGGCTGGTGTGACAAGGTTTAAGGTTGGTTTTGGTGGTGAGCCAAAAAAGTATCCAGAAGCTGTTGACATAATTTTTAGTAATTTAAAATATTTTTTGTATAAATTAGCGCGTAAAGTAATAAGATAAAATATGAGTGAATGGAAAATAATAGAAAAAGAAGATATATCGCCATCTAAATGGAGGAGAATGGAAAGGTGGAAAGTTCAAACACATAAAAACAAAGAAGAAGACGTTTTTATTTCTTTGCTTGGAGATTCTGCAGTTGTATTTGGTTTAACCGATGAAAATAAAGTTTTATTGCTTACACAATATTGTATTGGTCCACAAGAATATCTAAAAACTTTTGTGGCAGGTTTTGTAGATGGTAATAATTCTGTAGAAGAAACTATTAAACACGAACTTCAAGAAGAGGCTGGTTGTAGTGCGAGAGAGATAATTTATTTAGGTAATTCACACAGAAGTAAATGGAGTGTTGGAAAAGTGCATTTTTATTTGGCAAAAGGAGTAATACAGAATTTAGAACAGGAACTGGAAGGTTTGGAAGACATTTCAGTTGAGTTTATCTCACTGGAAGAATTGGAAAAACTTTTGGATGAAAACAAAATTCACGACATTGCTTCTGCAACTTGTGCTGAAAAAGCACTACGATATTTAATAAACAATTCTTAAACCTAAAATAATATGAAGAAATATTCGTGGAATTACAAAGAATTTTTTAAGGTAAATAATCAAGTTGGACAAAATGAAGCACTTGATTTTATAATGTATTTTTCTTCATCTTGGCTTATTTATATTATTGCTACAATAGTTGTTTTGTGGGGATATTTTAAATTTAATGGTTCTGTGACTTTTTGGCTTATGTTTTTGGCTTTGGGAATTTCTGTGATTTTAGGTTTGTTTCTTAGTTTAATAATCTCGTTCATTTGGCCACGCAAAAGACCTGTGGCAGTTTTAAAAAACATCAAACAATTGATAATTCCTTTCCAGATTTGGAAGAGTTTTCCTTCTGATCATACTTTAATATCTTTTTTGTTTGCTTTAATGCCACTTTATTTTGGAGCTGGTTTTTTCTTCGTTTTAACTTTATTTTTATTATCGGCTGTGGTAGGTTATGGAAGGGTTTATGTTGGAGTGCATTATCCTTATGATATTTTTGGTGGATTTTTATTAGCTTTAATTGTTTCACCTTTATCATTTTTCTTGGCTTTAAATCTTGTTTTTTAGTTATTTTATGAATGCGATTATCCTATGTGGAGGTATTGGGAGTAGACTTGGAGAGATTGTAAAAACTACACCAAAAGTTTTGATAAAAATTGGAGATAAAACTGTATTTGATTGGCAAATGGAGAAGTTAGCTAAATTAGGTGTGCAAGAAGTTGTGTTGGCAGCGGGTCATTTGTCTGATGTTTTGAAAAATCGTGTTGGTGAAAATTGGAACGGAATAAAAATAATTTATGCAGTTGAACCAACAAGACTTGGAACAGGTGGAGCAATTAAGTTTGCAATGAATTTTGTAAAAAATAAAGACAATCCAACCTTTATTTTAAATGGCGATGTTTTAACAACAGTGGATTTTGCGGATGTTTATAAAAATTTAAAAGAGGGAACAGACGGAATAATTTTGGGTTCAAAAGTGGAAGATGCTTCTAGTTACGGAACTTTATTTTATGATGAAGATAAGCACATTAAAGAATTTAAAGAAAAAGAAGGAAAGCAAATTGTAGGTTTTATAAATGGAGGAGTATATTTGTTTAACCCGCAGGTTAGCAAATATTTTCCAGAAGAAGATGTTTTTAGTGTTGAGTATGATATGTTTCCAAATATGAAAAATTTGCATGTTTACGAGTCTGAACATCCTTGGATAGACATTGGTGTGCCAGAGAGGTTGGCTTGGGCAGAAGAAAATTGGGAAATTTTTAAAGAAATATAATTATGTATAAAATTGTTTCTACTTTACTTTTAGTTTTTGTTGTTTCTGTTGGTCTATTTTTGTATTCAGAAATTTACAGAACTCCTGTACAAGATGTAGAGAGTGTAATCTTTACAATTGAATCTGGTGAAAGTGTGGCATCTTTGGCAAAACGTCTGGAGAGTGAAAATATAATTCGCAATCCTTGGCTTTTTGTCCGTTTCGTAGCTTTAAAAGAATTAGATAAAAAAATTCAAGTTGGAACTTATGAGGTAACAAAGCCTATAACTTTGGCAAGAGTTGTGGAAGCGTTGGATAAACCAAGTTTTGAAGAAAGAGAAATTACAATTATTCCAGGTTGGGGTTTGCGTGAAATTGCAGATTATTTTGAAAAAGAAAAAATTGCGACAAAAGACGAGTTCTATTCATTGGTGGGCGAGCCGGCTGTAAATTATAAAATTTTAGGAAAAAGAGGAGAAAATTTAAATAGCGATTTGAAAGTTTTGGAAGATAAACCAAATTATGCTAATTTAGAAGGATATTTTGCACCAGACACTTATAGAATTTACAAAGATGCAACTTTGGAAGAAATAGTTTTGAAATTAATCGGGCATAGAAATTCACAAATTACAGAAGAAATGTATGCTCAAATAAAAAATTCCGGTCATAGTTTTTATGAGATTTTGACGATGGCGAGTATCTTGGAAAGGGAAGTTAGGAGTGAAAAAGATAAAGCAAAAGTTTCTGATTTATTTTGGCGTCGTTATGAAGAAAACTGGGGTTTTCAGGCTGATTCTACTGTACATTATGCTGTTGGCAAGAGTGGTAATGTATTTACAACTAGTGCAGACAGAGCTACAAATTCTGCTTGGAATACTTACAAATATGCAGGTTTGCCACTCGGCCCAATTTCAAATCCGGGAATTGAATCTATAATTGCGGCAATTTATCCAGAAAAAAATGATAATTGGTATTTTATGACAACTATGGAAGGCGAGGTAAAATACGGAAAAACTTTGGAAGAACACAACATAAATGTTAATAAATATTTAAGATAAAATAAAAAATCACTTTTTTAGAAGTGATTTTTTGTTTTCAAAATATGCAACAACCATAGATAAAAACATGATTGGAACCCAAATAGGAAAAGTAGAAAGAAGAGAAATTACCCAAATTGTTATCGCAAGTTTATCTTTTTTCTTAATTTTATGTTTGCGTTTACTAGTGTGGGGAACTTTATTCATCACTAGATAAAAAATTACATAACCTATTGTGATTGCCAAATAGTTTAATTTTTCACTGAGCTTTGTTTTTTCTTTCTGCATTTCTTCCTCCAAAAAAGATCTTCAGTCTCTTCTTTTTTATCATTTTTTCCAAGTTCCGTCAATCCATTCTTTTTTAAAGTTGGTGAAATTATCTTTTTTAATTTCTTCATGCATTTGTGAGGTTAGATTTATTAAGAAGTGCAAATTATGAATAGATGCCAATTTGTAAGCAAGTAATTCTTTGGTTTTAAATAAATGGTAAATATAAGCGCGAGAATGGTTTTTGCAAGTTAAACAATTACATTTTGGATCTATTGGTTTTTTATCTTCTTTAAATTTTGCGTTTGTTATGTTTATTCGTGTTTCTTTTGATTTTGGTGTTGGTGTTATATAAAGACCGCCATTTCGTGCCATTCTTGTTGGTGCTACACAGTCAAACATATCTACACCTTTTTCTACAACCTCAAACATATCTGTGGGAAAAAATCCGACCCCCATTGTATAACGAGGTTTATTTTCTGGAATAAAAGGAATCACCCAATCCAAAATATCTTTGGTCGCTTTCATATTATAACCAACAGATTCTCCGCCAATTGCAATTCCATCAAAATTCATTCCGGAAATTATTTTTGCAGAAAGTTCACGTAATTTTTTGTGTTGTGCTCCTTGAATTATTCCAAACAAAAATTGTTTATATCCATGGTGTTCTGTATCTTTTTCATGCTCAACAACACATTGTGCTGCCCATCGATGAGTTCTGTCCATTGCTTCTTTTGTATATTTTTCGTTTGCATCGTCGGGGGTACATTCATCAAAAGCCATAATTATATCGGCTCCCAATTTATGTTGAATTTTAATAGCTTCTTCTGGAGTAAATCTATGAGAAGACCCATCTAAATGACTTCTAAATGTCACACCTTCATCATCTATTTCCGCAAGTTTACTATGTTCTTCATCAAATCCACCACGAGCTTCTAATTGTTTTCCTAAAGATAAAACTTGAAATCCGCCACTATCTGTAAGTATTGGTCTTTTCCAGTTCATAAATTTATGAAGTCCATCAAATCTATCTATCAAGTCTTCACCGGGACGTAAATGCAAATGATAAGTATTTGCCAGAATTATTTGAGCGTTTAAATTTTCTAATTCATCGGTAGACAAACTTTTTACAGTTGCTTGTGTTCCAACAGGCATAAAAATAGGTGTTTGTATTTCACCATGATCTGTTTTAATAACTCCAGCTCGTGCGCCAGAATTTTTATCTTTGTGCTCAACTTCAAAAAAATTCATAATATTTGTTTATATCTGATTAAATATATCATATAAAATAGAATCTTTCAATCTTAATATATTATTAATTATGTATTTGGACTTATTTTTAT
>CAZHUL010000005.1:0-7656 GCA_964535435.1 uncultured Gammaproteobacteria bacterium
AGATATAAATCTAGAAGAAGAAAAGGATAAAATTCAAAAAGAAATAGATTTTGTAGGGCCTTTTGTAAAGGTTTTAGAAGGGAAACTTTCAAATAATAATTTTATAAAAAATGCGCCTATAGAATTAGTAGAAGAGGAAAGAAAAAGGTTGGAAGATGCTAAAGAAAAGTTAAAAAAATTAAAAAGGGATTATGGACGAATACTTCTTTGAGTATAAATTTTCATAATTTTGAGGATTTTTTGTTTAAAATTTTTGAGGTAATGTGGTGATATTTATGAATAAATTTTAGGCAAAAAATACCAAAATTTGGAAATTTAGACCAAATAAGTATTTGGCTATAGTCCCATCTCAATTATCAAGTTTGAAATAAAAATATGGAAATTAATACTGATACTCAAAAAATTGAAGAGATTTTGACCAGATCTGTGGATACAATTTACCCAAATAAAGAAAAGTTTGAGGAATTTTTGAAATCTGGGAAACAATTGCGAATTTATATGGGAATAGATGCAACCGCAGATTATATACATTTGGGGCATTCTACAAATTATATAATGTTGAAAAGATTACATGATTTGGGGCATAAAATTATTGTTTTGATTGGGGATTTTACAGCAATGATAGGGGATCCGAGTGATAAAACTTCCGCAAGAGTTCAGCTTACCAAAGAACAGGTTCAGGAAAATTTAAAAACTTTTAAAGAACAAATTGGAAAGATTTTGAATTTTGAAGATACAAAAAATCCTATTGAATTTAAGTTTAATTCCGAGTGGTTAGAAAAATTAACTTTTCAAGATGCTGTGGAATTGGCGTCTCACTTTACTGTTCAAAGAATGTTGGAACGTGATAATTTTGAAAAAAGAATTGCAGAAAATAAACCACTTTATGTCCATGAATTTTTCTACCCACTTATGCAAGGTTATGATAGTGTAGCTTTGGATGCGGATGTGGAAATTGGAGGAACAGACCAAACTTTTAATATGCTTGCTGGCAGAACTTTGTTAAAACAATACAAAAACAAAGAAAAAATTGTAGTCGCCGGAACTTTGTTAGAAAATCCTATCACAGGAGAAAAGTTGATGAGTAAAAGTCTAGGGACTGGAATTGGTTTAAATGAAGCGCCAAATGAAATGTTTGGAGAAGTAATGGCTTTGCCAGACGAAGCTATTGTTCAGTGCTTTGTAGATTGCACTTATTTAGAAATGGATGAAATTGAGAAAATAAAAGAACAAATGAAAGAAGGCAAAAACCCTCGTGATTTTAAATTGCAATTGGCGGTAGAGTTAGTAAAGATGTATCATGGAAAGATTGAGGCACAAAAAGCAAATGAATATTTTATCAACACTTTTTCAAAAAAGCAGACACCAGACGAAATGATAGAATTAAAACCCGCAGAAAATAACATTGTTGCAGTTTTGCTAGAAGCTGGTTTTGTTGATAGTAGTTCTGATGCTCGCCGTTCCATAGAACAAGGTGGAGTAAAAGTAAATGAACAAAAAATAGATTCTTTTGATTACGAAGTAGGTGTCGGGGATGTGGTTAAAAAAGGAAAAAGATTCTTTGTAAAAATTATATAATTTAAAACAGTTATGTTGGAGGAATTGAAAAAACAATTACAAGGTTTGCTATCTTTTGATGTAGAATTAGATTTTTCACCAAATAAGCAAATGGGAGATTTAGCAATTCCTTGTTTTAGTTTGGCAAAAGAACAACAAAAAAATCCAATAGAAATTGCCAGCGATTTGACACAAAAAATAAAATTAGGAAATTTAGAGATAATTGAAAAGGTAGAAAGCAAAGGTCCTTATGTAAATCTATTTTTGAATACCAATATTTTGGCACAAAAAATTTTGGGAAAAGTAAAAAATAATGAAAATTACGGCTCAAATAATTTTGGTAATGGTAAAAAAGTCTTAATTGAATATCCTTCACAAAATACACACAAAGAATTTCACGTAGGACATTTGCGAAATATCTGTATAGGAAATGTTTTGGTAAATTTGTACAAAAAATCTGGTTATGAAGTTTATCCTATAAATTATATCAATGATTTTGGTGCGCATGTTGCCAAGTGTTTGTGGGGAATTAAGTTTTTGCATAATGGCGTCGAACCATCAGAAAATAAACAAGAATGGCTTGGGCAAGTGTATGCAGAAGCGAATAAAGAAATAGGGGACGATTCCGTTAAAAAACTAGATGTTGCAGAAATTCAAAAAGAATTGGAAACTAAAACTGGTGAGATGTATGAACTTTTTCAAAAAACCAGAGAGTGGAGTTTAGAAGGTTTTGATAAAATTCAAGCCGAATTAGGTTTAAAACACGAACAAACTTTTTTTGAGAGCGACATAAAAGAAAAAGGGCAAAAAATAGTAGATGAACTAATTGAAAAAGGTTTTGCAAAAAAAGGTGAGGGTGGAGCGATTATTGTTGATTTAGAAAAATATGGATTAGACATTGTCTTGCTTAGAAAATCAAACGGTTCTGGAGTTTATATGACTAGCGATTTGGCTTTGGCAGAATTAAAAAAAGAAAAATATCCAGATATAGACGAAAGTATAAATATTACAGGAATTGAACAGAATTTTTATTTTAAACAACTTTTTAAAATTTTGGAGGTAAATAGTTTTGAATATAAAATGACTCATATTGGCTATGGTTTGGTAAATTTACCAAACGGAAAAATGTCATCTAGAAAAGGAAATGTTGTTTTGTATAAATATGTGTATAACCAAGTTTTTGAGTATTTATATAACGAAACAAAACAAAGACATCCAGACTGGAACAAAGAAAAAATA
This sequence comes from uncultured Gammaproteobacteria bacterium, assembly GCA_964535435.1. Lineage (GTDB taxonomy): Bacteria > Patescibacteriota > Patescibacteriia > Magasanikbacterales > UBA922 > JAKITS01. The sequence continues at coordinate 2,797 of CAZHUL010000005.1, forward strand.
AATGAAAATACAAAAAAACTAACACTTGCTGGAATTAAATTTGGAATGCAAAAACACGAAGCTTCAAAAAATATAGTTTTTGATGTAGAAGAATCCACTGCAATTTCTGGCTATACCGGACTATATGTTTTATATACAGTTGCGCGTATCAATAGTATTTTGAAAAAAGCAGAAAATAATGAAACAGAAAATGGTGTGGGTGAGTTAAAAGAAGATGAAGAAAAAGTTTTGCTTTTAGAACTTTCTAAATATGAAGATATTTGTAAAAAAGCTTTAGAAAATTATAACCCTTCTGTGATAACCAGATATTGTTTTGATTTGGCATCGGCTTTCAATAATTTTTATACGAAGTATAGAATTGTAGAAGCAGAAACTGTTGGTTTAAGGGTTGGAAGAGTTTTACTTTCTAGTTCCACAAAAAATGTTTTAAAAAACGCACTGGAAATCTTATCCATAGAACCTGTGGAAGAGATGTAAACAATTTGTGTTCAATAGCTTGTCGTATTTATGTATAGTCTGTTATAATAACATTTATTATAGAAAATTATTCCATATTTAAATTGTAAAAATATGTTCCAAAAACCTTCAGTAGATTCATCTTTGTCAAACGAGGAAAAATACCACGAAGACGAGGTAGAAACAGTAGTAGGTCCTTCTGTCCATGTAGAGGGCGATTTTAATTCTGCAGGAAATATTTTAATAAAAGGTAGTGTTGCCGGTAAAGTTTCCACAAATAAATTGTTGACTTTAGAAGAGGGCTCAAAAGTTACAGCAGATATAAAAGCTGGCGACGCTATAGTTTCAGGAGAAATAATAGGAAATGCAAAAATAGAAAACAGATTAGAACTTACTCCAACAGCCAGAATAACCGGAGATATAAAGTGTGATATTTTGGTTGTCCACGCTGGGGCTTTAGTTCAAGGTAAGGTATCCATGACTGGTCTGGACGCTCCTGAAAAGAACAGCAATCAAACTTCTACACGCTCTCGTGTTAAATCAAAAAAAGGATCTGATGATTCAGAGTAATAAGGTATAGCGTTGTTAATTTAGGTTCGAATGAATTGTGTAATAGTGTTTCTATTATGTATGTTTATTTATACGACAATTTTTTGAGACAAAAGAAGTATGAGTCAACACTAAAAGCAATTGAAACAAGATTGACAGACTTTGGAGTAGCTGGCAAAATAGTTCGGCTTCAATCTTTTACAAATTCAGAAATTCTTATTCAAGATGAGATTAGGCGTGGGGCCAAGACTATTGTAATTGTAGGAGACGACGATACTGTGGCAAAAGTTCTTTCTAGGTCTGCGGCAACGGATATTTTATTTGGATTTATTCCGGTTGGAGGAAATAACACCGTAGCGGAAGTTTTGGGTATTCCTATTGGTGAATCAGCTTGTACTGTTCTATCCCAAAGAAGAAAAGTTAAATTGGATATTGGCTGGGTTAATAATAGATATTTTATTTCTCAGCTTCATGTTCCAGCTAGTGATATAAAAATTGAATACGATGAAAAGTTTACTGTGTCTTCTCTTAATGGAAAAATGGAATTAGTAGTCTGTAATTTACAGCCTTTCGTATGGAAAAGAAAAGGAAAAGGGGATATTGTGGTTCATCCACAAGACGGAAAGTTAGAGGCATTTCTAAGGCCAGCAAAGAAAAAGAAATGGTTTGGTGATAAATATGAAGATCCTAGTATTTTTCCTTTTGAAGAAATGTCCGTGTCTTCATATAAACCTTTTGAAATGGAGGTAGATGGAAAATCATCAAAAGAAACAAGAATTACAATAAGACTAGCAAAAAGTAAAATAAAAATGATAGTGGGGAAGGACAGGAAGTTCTAAACAGGATACATGATACAGATAACATGGTACAAGAAGATTTTTATAAAATATTAAGAAAGAAAATACATGTTTTAATTTTGGAAATATATAGTGAAACAGATAATTTTCCAAAAAGTGAATTATACGGCACGATAAACCAATTACGTAGAGCTTCTGTGTCAATTATGCTTAATTTTGTAGAAGGTTTTGCAAGAATGAGGCCAAAAGTAAAACTGAATTTTTTTGAAATATCTTATGGTTCTGCTAAAGAGTCTTAGTATTTAATATTCTTAGCATCAGAAAAGAAGTGGATTAATAAAAACAAAAGTGATAAATTGTTAAAAAAGATAGATGAAATAGCCAAAATGCTTTGGTCTATAACAAACGGTTTAAGAAAAAAAGAAAAAGATAGTGAGTAGTTTTGTTGTATTATGTTATCTGTATCATGTATTGTGACTTTTGCTCAGATGATGAAATTGGTAGACATGCAGGCTTGAGGGGCCTGTGGGCCCTAGGCCCGTGGAGGTTCGAGTCCTCTTCTGAGCACAAAAACCGCGAAAGCGGTTTTTTGCTTAGAAAGAAACTGAACTGCTTCAGTTTTGTGAGGACGAGAAAGCCGGAATGATGTCTGAGTTTTCCCGAAGAGGCAAGGCGAAGACCTTGAGGTGGGGTCGCGGAAAATTTTTGTTAGAAAATTTATTTGTGACCGAGTCCTCTTCTGAGCACAATAAAAAAACATAAAATCTGGTGTTTTCTTTATTTTCTTTTGTAGAAAATAAAAAGTATTGTTTAATTTGATTTATTTTTAATTTAGGTATATTATTATTTTTTGACCCAGCTTTTTATAAGAGAATATACTACATTAATAAAATAAAATTATTGAATATATATGGTTTCAGAAAATATCAAAAAAAATTTAAAATCAGGTCTTACTGTGTCTTTGATTTCTATACCATTGTCTGTGTCTTTGGCTGTTTCTTCTGGCGCAACCCCAGTAGTAGGTATTATCACTGCCATTTGGGCTGGGCTTATTGCTGCTATATTCGGAGGAAGTAATTTTAATATTGTTGGGCCCACTGGAGCATTATCAGGAATAGTTGCAACGTATGTTATTTTACATGGAATGAGTGGGTTGCCAGTTCTTACATTGATCACGGGTATTTTTGTTATTGTAGCTTATTTGTTAAAACTAGAAAGATATCTTATTCTTATTCCGTCAAGTGTTATTCATGGTTTTACTTTAGGTGTTGCTTTTATTATAGGACTAAGCCAATTTAATTTTGCATTAGGCTTACAAGGACTTCCTCAACATGAGAGTTTTTTTGAGAATACTTTTGAGTCTTTTAAACATACTGGAAACACCTCATTAATAACCCTTATAATTTTTATTATTTTCATTGTAGGTCTTTTTTTGTTTAAAAAATTTGTTCCAAAAATGCCAGGTGCAATTGTACTCGCTCCTGTTGGAATTTTGTTAGGTTTTTTAAGTGAAAGAAATATTATACCTATTACGCTTCAGACACTTGGTAGTAAATTTGGTGATATTTCATTTCATTTTTTTGAGATACCAAATTTTGAATTTTCTTTATTTATGGTGAAAACGGCAGGAGTGGTTGCTTTAATTGCAATTTTAGAAACGATGCTCTCTGCAAAAATAGCTGATGGTATGACAGGTACAAAGTATAATGAAAGAAAAGAAATGCTTGGGCTTGGGTTGGCTAATATTGCATCTGGTCTAGCAGGGGGAATGCCAGCAACAGCTGCACTTGCTAGAACCTCTCTTAACATAAAAACTGGTGCAACTCACAGAACTTCAGCTGTAATAAGTGTTTTGGGTGTAGCAACAATTTCTCTTGTTTTGTTGGGTTATTTCAAATATATTCCTTTATCGGTTATCGCTGCAATTTTGGTATTTGTTGCTATACAAATGGTGGGACAGGAACATTATAAGAAGTTGTGGCAGTATGAACGGATAGGTTTCTTTGTGTCTCTTTTTGTAGCTGGAGTGACGATTGTGGCGGACCCTATTATGGGTATTTTATCGGGTGTATCAATCTCTCTCCTTATTTTTGTTGATAGAATTTCTCATGGTCGTTTTGAATTAAAATCTAATAAATTTAAGGAAGGTTTAGTTGAGTATGCATCTGGAGTAAAATTAAAAGAAATTAAAGAAGATGCTGATGTACTCCTTTATTCATTTCAAGGTAGTTTATGCTATGTTAACAGTCGTTCCCATATAGCACGTTTTGAGGCTAATCTTAAAAAATATAAATCTATTATTTTAAGATTGAGAGAGGTACATTTTATAGATATAGATGGGGTAGAAGCCATTGATGAGATAATAAATATTATTGAATCACGTGGTCAGCAAGTACTTTTGTCTGGTGGTAGTAAAAGTACAATTGACTTATTAGAAAAATTATCTTTTGGATATAAAAAATTAAAAGAAAAAGGATTAATTTTTGAAAAATCAGAGCATGCTTTATGTTTTCTTGACATACCACTTGAAAAAAATAATATATATAAAAAAGTTTTGTAAATTATATATTTAGAATTCTGTGTTATAGGAAATAATACAAATAAAAAACACCAAATTTGGTGTTTTTTATTGTCTTGTTCATTACGATAAGCCGAGTTTTGTACCTGCAAAAAGCAGGGATGATCATTTCTCTAGGCCTGTTATTGCTAACAAGCTCAAACGAACTACCTTTTCGAACCCCGACTAAGTCGGGGAACGCTGTTCTTTCTCCAGATAGGGTTTACCACCAACGCATATCACTATGCATGGAGTGTGATAGCTCTAAATTCTATGCTTAAGCATTGTAGAATCAATTACTTTCACACACTTTTCACCTTTCACCATAATAAAATGGTTAGTATTGTCTCTGTGGCACTGTCCCTAACAAACTGTCGCCAGTCTGCTGGTGGGCGTTACCCACTATCTTTTTGGAGTATAAGGAGCCTCTAATAAATATAATACCGTTACGAAATTTTCAAATTTTGAGCGAGACGAAAAGAAAAAATCTTTGCCCAGCTT
>CAZHUL010000005.1:7666-19246 GCA_964535435.1 uncultured Gammaproteobacteria bacterium
TGTGGAAATATTTTTTCTTAAAGTCGTAGCCAAAATTTGAAAAGTGCAGTAGGTAATATATTTATTAGAGACTCCCCACTCGTGTGGAGCTCGGACTTTCCTCCCTGTCAAAATTGACAAGGCGATCATCTGTAATGAACAAGACCTTATATTTATACCATATTTTAAAGGTTTTGTCAAGGTATTATTGACTTTATTATTTTAAAAAAGTAATATATATAAACTGTCTATTTACTACAACAAAGGAGTGCAGAGTGTCTAGACACGACGAACACAAATTGAAAGTTCTTGAAACTCAATAACAAATCAAAAAAATTATTGTTGAAAAAGGGAGAAATCTTCTTCTAACCACTTTTTTCTCGGATAAAGAGCATAAAATAACTTTTGTAGAGAGAATGTCTTGTGGTCGTGGAATAGTAGTTCATTTTGAGGGAGAAGGTAGAGAATTATTGTGGAGTCAAATCCGCAGAATTCGATATTAAGTTTAAAGCGGAGTCAAATCCGCTTTTTTGTTTAGGCGCCTAAAGGAGTGTATAATGGTGCTACTTATAAGAATAAAAAAAGTATGGATTTTGGTTTAATTGTTTCTGCTTTCATCGCAGGCTTGCTCACATTTTTTGCGCCCTGCACTTTTCCACTTGTGCCGGCTTATTTGGGTTTTATAAGTGGAGTTTCTGTAGATGATTTAAATGACGAAGAAAAAAGAGAAAGTGTTAGGAATAAAATTTTTCTAAACGGAGTTTTTTATGTTTTGGGATTTTCTTTTATTTTTATACTTTTTGGAGTTTTGTTTGGTTTTATAGGGTCTGTTCTTTCTGCGTATCAAATTTGGTTAAATAGAATAGGAGCATTTTTTATTATATTCTTTGGTTTTTATTTAGTGGGATTATTTAAGTTATCTTTTTTGCAAAAAGAAAAAAAATTAAATTTTACAAAAAAAATAGAACCCGGTAAACCACTAAGTTCTTTTATTTTTGGGATGAGTTTTGCTGTAGGCTGGACTCCCTGTATCGGCCCAATTTTAGGAAGTATTTTTATTTTGGCCTCATCTTTTGGTACGGTTTTGCAAGGAACTTTTTTATTATTTGTCTTTGCTTTTGGTTTGGCACTACCGCATCTGTTTATTGCTTTTAGTGTTGGACACGCAACAAACTATGTTAGAAAGTTATCCAAATATCTAAATATCATTTCAATTATGGGTGGAATATTCTTGATATTTGTTGGTATACTACTTATAACAAATAGTTTTGGAATTTGGACTTCTTATTTTTTTAAACTATTTAATTTTATAAATTATGACAAGTTGTTAAATTATTTATAATATGGCAAAAGAATTTTACATTTCAGTGGATATAGAAACTGCGGGAACAGTGCCGGAAAAGTACAGCATGCTTTCTATTGGTGCGGTGATAGTCGGTCAAAGTGATAAAGAGTTTTATAGAGAATTAAAACCTGTTAATTTTAATTTTGAAAAAGAAGCTTTAGATGTGTGTAGAAATTGTTTTTCTGAGGATACACAAGCCCACCTAAGTGATATGGGAGACAAAAAACCAAGTGATATACTTTATGCTTTGCAAGACGTGGGACACGAGCCGGGAGAGGTTATGGAAGATTTTTATGCTTGGGTAAAAGAAATGACACCAAAAAACTCAAGGCCTTTATTTTTGGGTTATAATGCGTCTTTTGATTGGCAGTTTATAAATCATTATTTTGACAAATATATTGGAGAAAATCCTTTTCGTTACGATCCTGTAGATATCAAGTCATATTATATGGGGAAAAATAAAATGCTTTGGACAGATATTAGTAAAAAAGCAATTCGCAGAAAGTACGGGTTAGAAGAAAATGAGATTCCACACAACGCTTTGTTTGATGCAAAAGAGCAAGCTGAAATTTTTGAGGAATTGTTAAAAGATTAAAAATTTTTACATTTTACCAATAAACATATGAAAGATTTTTCATTTGGAGTCGTACCGGTTTTTAAAGATGGAGACAAACTTTTATTTTTACTTATCCAACATTTGCACAAAAAAGGTGGGCATTGGGCTTTTCCAAAAGGACATCCTGAAGTTGGTGAAACTGGTTTGGAGACTGCAAAAAGAGAATGTGAAGAAGAAACAGGTTTAAAAAATGTTAAAATTTTTGAAGATTTAGAATTTTTTGAAAAATATTCTTTTGAACAAGGTGGGGTTCAAATAGATAAAACTGTAAAATATTTTTTGGGTATTTCTAGTGATAAAAATGTGATACCACAAGAAATAGAAATTGGTAATTATGCTTGGTTAGAATTTAACGAAGCACTAGAAAAAATTACTTTTGCTGAGGGTAAAAAAATGTTAATAGAAGTTGGGACACACCTTGATAGAATAAAAGAACTTTAAAAAACAAAGAAGATATATCCAGCTACAACTAATAAAATTGCGGTTGTTTGTACAAATAATTCTCGGCGAGTAAAGTATTCGCGAAATATTTTTGGTACAAATTTTGTGAGTAGAAAAATAAATAAAAACATTATTGCAAATTGTAGCCCGCTTAATGCCATTACAACTGTCACACTTCCGATTGCTATTGCGTATTGAATTAGCAAGTTTGCAAGAACACTTAAAACTTTTGTAGAAATAACAATAGAAATGACATGTCTTTTTTCTACAGTTTTTAATTCTGTTTTTCTTTTTTTCTTCTTAAATACTCTTCGAACTGAAGGAAAAAACAAACATATTAACCCAACAAAACCAGTAGTACCACGAGTCCAAACAATTCCGGTTAAAAATTGGTATAAATCATAGATATATTTAGCAGAAACATGTGAAAGTGCAAATAAAATTCCCGCGCCAATTGCCCAAACAAAGCCAATATGAAAGCCATTGTGTTTACGACTTTTTTCAAAAGATAGGAGTAGTGAAGAGAAAATTAAGATTCCAATTCCAAAAAGTTGAAAACTTGTGAGTTGTTCACTTAATACAAAATAAGAGATAATAAAAGCTGAAATAGTAATAATAGCCCCAATAAAAGGTGAGATATGACTAGTCTCTCCTTTTTTTAGTGCTATAAACATTAACCAAAGACCAAAACCAAAAGTAAGTCCCGAAAATATAGCCCAAAATAAGTGAACACCAAATATGGTCTGAACACCGAGAGGATAAAGTAGAAAGACTGCCAGAAGAAAAATTGTTGAATAAAAAGTGTATACAACAGGTTTATCAACAGATTTACTTAGGATTATTTTGTCCAAAATAAAAACAAATGCTAATAAAATATATCCAATTGTCGCAACAAGAACGGAAAGCATAATTGTTTTTATAAATTATATAATGAATGTATTATAGCAAAATATATTGTATGAAAGAAATTTTATTATAAATAAAAAAACGATAACACTTGGGTTATCGTTTGTTGTATATTGCAGAATATTATTTTCTACAAATTATTCTTTAAATTGTAAGGAGGCATAAAATTCGGGATCCTTTTGTTGTATATATTCATATAATTGTAGCATATGTCTGATTAGTTCTTCTGTTGTTATGGGATGCCCCATTTTTACTGCTTCTCTTGCCTTAATCATGTTAAAGCGTTCATATGCATTTTCGCAAAAAAGGATTTCTATACGTCTTATACTGCCCTTCATAATCTCTCTCCTTTTTTCTAAGTATAGTCAAAATAACCATACTTCAAAGAAATATTAGCACAATAAACAAGAATTGTCAATTTAATGCCTTATTTTTTTATTTATAGTATACTTATAATGAATGTTAATTCACTAAATTAAAATTATGAAAGGTTTTAACGCAAATATAGAAAAAGAAACATTAGAAAATAATAATTTTCGCAAGGTTTTATATACTTCAAAACACAGTCAACTGGTTTTGATGAATTTAAGACCAAAAGAGGAGATTGGTATGGAGATTCATTCCGAAAATGATCAATTTTTTCGTTTTGAAAAAGGACATGGGAAATGTATTATTGATAATAATGAATATGAACTTAGTGACGGCTCTGCAATCGTTGTGCCAGCAGGAGCAAGCCATAATATTATAAATGTCTCAGAAACAGAAGATTTAAAACTTTATACAATTTATTCTCCGGCTCATCATAAAGATGGTGTTGTAAGGGCTACAAAAGAAGATGCAGAATCTAATGAGGCAGAATTTGACGGCTTGGCTACCGAGTAGTAAATCCTGCTATAATTAAAGACATTCACCCTAAACAAAGGAGGGGAAAATGAAAGTTTTGATGCGTGTTCTTTTGTTCTTATTTGCAATTTTGGTCACCTTTCTTATTGTAAGTAGTGCTATTGCTGGTACTTATGGCAAAAAATTTTGTGATTTAAAAGATTTTTATTGCTTGCAAGTTTCCAAAACAAAAGTAAAAATAAATAAAGAAAGTATAAAGATTTATATCGTAGAGAATTTGGAAACTGGCGAAACAAAAGAATTTTTAGATAAACCTTCTTGGGAAGAATTATTTCCAGACGAAAACGAAAGGGAGATAGTTCAGAAATTAAATAGAATGAATATAAACCCAGGTAATGCCGATACAATAGCTGTGCCATGCGATATGCAAGGTAAAGATTTTATGGATTTTTCGCCTTTTGACAATGAGATTGAAGACACAAAAAAGCAAGTTATTTATAATCCTGAATTTTTGGCTTGGGGTGCTTATGAAAACGGTAAGTTAGTTCGTTGGGGTCCTGGATCTGCTGGAAAAAGTTATTGTAAAGATATAAAAAGATCTTGCAGAACGATTGTCGGCGAGTTTAAGGTGATAAGAAAAAAAGACAAAGACGCCAGATCTAGCAAGTATCCAAAAGGTTGCAGAGGAAGTAAATGTGCGCCGATGCCGTATTTTGTACTATTTCATAAAGCCGGTTATGGTTTTCATGCCGGAAGTCTTCCAGGAAAACACGCGTCTCATGGTTGCATCCGAGTTTTTTATGAAGATGCAAAATGGCTAAACGAAGTTTTTGCTGAAAAAGGCACAAAAGTTATAGTAAAAACTTACGGCTAAAAAAGTTAAAAACAATTAATGTTGAACTTAAAAAAATAATCCGCGTATAATTTACGCGGATTTTATTATCCAAAACGGTCTGCACCTACACTTTGATCAATAAAGACCACAAGGGGGTGTTTTGTCATTACTTTAATATGGAAACGTTTTATAGAGGCAACAAATTCTATTATTTCTTGGTCTGGCTTTGGAATGCCAGTCATATCTCTCTCAAAAGCACCTTTTTTCTTCTTTATAAGTCGTGAAGTGATGTGGGTCTTAATTTCACCCACTCGCGAAATTATAATGGGTGAGAATTTTTTGAGTTCGTTTCTTACAAAATCTAGCAGTGTTTTATTTCTTTTTTCCTCGTCTGATTCTTGCAAGATATTTTTAGGTATTAAAAACCAAATACCAACATGCATTGTTTCCATTTAATTCTCCTTTTTTGTGGAATTTAATTCCTAGTTTATGCACTATTTTTCTATTTGTCAATTTCTTTTCTGGAAAAAATAAGTTATAATAAAGATAACTTTAACTTTTTATATCTATGAAGTATTTTTTAGGATTATTGGGAATTGGACTTGGTATTATCTTGGTTGTAAAAACAGAATGGTTTATACAAAATTTTGGGACAAATAGTTGGGCAGAACAACACCTTGGCACAAGTGGGGGAACAAGACTTATGTACAAGTTAATTGGAGTATTATTTATTTTTATTGCAATGATGTCTATTACAGGTTTGCTTGGGCCTTTTGTTTTAAACACAGCAGGCCGTTTATTTGGACTTTAATATGTATAGATCAGGAACTTATTTACTGAATCCGCATTTAATTTTAGAAGCTTCTCACACTAGAGAAGGAATGCGTGTGGCTGATTTTGGTTGCGGAAGAACAGGACACTTTACTTTTCCAATTGCTAATAAAGTTGGAGATAACGGCTGTGTATATGCTGTAGATATTCTAAAGGATGTTTTAAACAATGTTGAAAGTAGAAAAATAAGCTCAAATATAAATAATATTCATACTGTTTGGGCAGACATAGAAAAAGTTGGAGAAACCTCAATTCCAAAAAATAGTTTAGATACAATTTTTATTGTAAACACACTGTCACAGTCTGAATTAAAACAAAATATTTTAGAAGAAGCTATTAGGTTGTTGAAAAATAAATCTCGACTAGTTGTGGTTGATTGGTATATAGGAAGCCATCATTTTGGAATAAATCCAGACTTGCTTGTAGATTTTTCAAAGCTTGGGCAATGGGGAAGGGAGAATAATTTTGTTGTTCAAGATGTATTAACAGCGGGGCCACACCATGCTGGAATTATATTGTTTAAACATGAATAATTTTCTAAGTAAAAAAGATACAGGAGATAAAGGAGAAAAATTGGCTGTAAAATTTTTGCGTAAAAAAGGTTACAAAATTCTTGCAAAAAATTACAGAATAAAACAGGCCGAAGTAGACATAATAGCTTGGAAAAGGCAATGTTTAGAAAAAGTAATTTGTTTTATAGAGGTAAAAACTCGAAAATTTGATGATGGTAGTGCAGAGCGAGCCGTAGATTTAAAAAAAATACAGCATATTATGTCTGGAGCTAGAAATTTTTGTAAAGAAAAAGGTATAAATATTGAAACTACACCAATTAGTTTTGAACATGTTAGTGTTTTTACAGAAGAAGAGAATAAAATAAACCATTTTATAATTCCAATTGATTAAAAAAGAATTAAGAACTAAGAAATAAATAAAAGATCATAATTTTAAATTAATGTTTGACAAAGGCGACTGAGTGTGATAATATATGTAGGTAAATGGTAGCTACAGAATAGCTGCTTTTTTTAAACAAATTTTTCATAAAAATTAGTTTTTAAAGATAAATAATTTAGAAAATAATATGGCATCAGAAATTATTAAATCAATCCAATTTCTTTGTAATGAAAAAGGATTAGAATATGACGTGGTAATGGAAGCTTTAGAAGCTGCTCTTGCTGCTGCTTATAGAAAAGATTTTGGAGACAAACAACAAAATATCAAAGTAAAATTTGATCCGGAAACAGGAGATATAAAAGTTTGGGATGAAAAAGAAGTTGTGGAAGATTATGATTTGGAAGAATTAGAAAAATCACAAGAAAAAATGGCTGAACTTAGAGAAAAGGCCCATCTTGAAAATCGTGAGCTAGAAGAAGATGAGATGGAAGGATTAATTCGTTTTAATCCAAAAAATCAAATTATGCTAGCTGACGCAAAAGAAATCAAAAAGACAGCTAAAATTGGCGATGTTCTTATAATTGATTTAGAAGTTCTTGGTGAATTTGGTCGTATGGCGGCACAAACTGCAAAACAAGTAATTATTCAAAAAATTCGTGAAGCAGAAAGAGCTGGAGTTTTTGAAGATTTTAAAAGCCAAGAAGGAAAAATAGTATTTGGAGTTATTCAAAGAAGGGATAACAGAAGCGGGGTCGTAATTGTGGATTTGGGTAAAATTACTGGAATTTTACCAACTACAGAACAAATTCAAAGAGAGCATTATGTACCAGGAAACAGACTTCCGTTTTTTGTGCAGTCTGTAAATATGGGAAATCGTGGTCCGGAAATTTTGCTTTCTCGTACAAATACAAAAATGGTAGAAGTAGTTTTTGAAAATGAAATTCCAGAAATTAGCACAGGCGAGGTAATTATCAAGGGAATTGCTCGTGATGCAGGAAGTCGTTCAAAGGTTGCTGTTTTTACAAAAGAAGAAACAATTGATCCTATTGGATCTTGTATTGGCCAACGTGGAAGTCGTATTAACACAATTATAGAAGAACTTGGCGGTGAAAAAATAGACATAATTCATTTTGACGAAAAAGCGGAAACATTTATCAAAAATGCATTGGCTCCAGCACAAATTGAAAGTGTTGTTTTGAATAAAGACGAAAAAACAGCCGCTGTGAATGTAAAAGAAGATCAATTTTCTTTGGCAATTGGTAGAGGGGGTCAAAATGTTAGATTAGCAACAGAGTTAACTGGTTGGAAAATAAAAGTTGTACAAATAGAAGGGGAGAAGAAAGAATTTGATGTTGATGATTTGGAAGAAAATGAAGAAACTGTTGAAAAACCAGAAGTAGTTGAGGAAGTAAAAGAAGAAATGCCAACAGAAGAAAAAAATGAAGAGGTTGAAGAGGAAAAAGTAGAAGAAGAAATACCTAAAGTGGTTGAAGAATTAACAGAAGGGCCTGTTGAAACAGAATAAGTTATTAGCTAAGAAAATAACACTATAACAAGATCTTCAATTTTAAACGAGATAAAAAATAAATAAATATGCAGGCATTATTCCAAACACTTCTTTATCAACCAATTTTTAACGCGCTTGTTGCGTTATACAATATTATTCCAGATGTTGGTGTAGGGATTTTAATTATTACAGTTATAATAAAATTGGCTTTATACCCACTTACAAATTCATCTTTAAAATCACAAAAGAAGTTAACAGATATTCAACCCAAACTTCAAGAATTGAAAACAAAACATAAAGATGATAAACAGGCTTTGGCTACAGCAACAATGAATTTGTACAAGGAAAGTAAGGTAAATCCTTTGGCATCTTGTTTGCCACTATTACTTCAATTGCCAGTATTTTTGGCACTTTTCTGGGTATTAAAAGATAGTTTGGGAACTACAGATTTTGGTTTGCTTTATTCATTTGTAAAAACTCCAGAAGTTTTACAGCCTATTTCTTTGGGATTTGTAGATTTGAGCCAACCAAACATAGTGTTGGCGGTTTTGGCAGGAGCAGCACAGTTTTGGCAAGCAAAAATGACACAAACTAAAAAAGCTCCAAAAGTTGCAGGAGAAGCCTCAAAAGACGAAAATATGCTTTCTTCTATGAACAAACAAATGCTTTACTTTATGCCAGTTTTAACCGTAATTATAGGTTTTCAACTTGCAGGTGGAGTAGCATTATATTGGTTCTTATCAACCCTTTTAACAGCACTTCAACAGTTGTACATCCTTAAAAAAGACAAGAAACCAGAAGTAGAAGTTATCTCATAATTAGAACTTAAAAAATAAAAAACTGTGGAATTCCACAGTTTTTTATTTTGTAAACTTTGTTAATTTTTATTTTCCATATACACTATAAATATATGGAAAAAGAATTCAAAAATTCAGTGTTAAGTACTTTGGCTTATTTTGATTTATTTAATCATCCACTGGAAGCGCGTGAGCTTTATTTTTATTTGTGGGGATTGGAACGAAAAATGGGTTATTATGATTTTTTACTGGAGTTAGAAGAAGTAGTAGAAAATGGTTTGATAGAATCTAAAAATGGATATTATTTTTTTCCTAGGCGTTTGGATTTGATAAAAAATCGTGAGAGTAAGGTCAATTATTTAGAAAAGAAAATGCAAATAGCAAAGCGTGGAGCAAAATTAATTCGTTTTGTGCCTTTTGTGCGTGCTGTTTTTGTGTGTAATACAATTGCTTCATCCACAGCAGGAGAAGATAGCGATATAGATTTATTTATAGTTATAGAGCAGGGGCATATTTGGCTTTCTCGTTTTTTAATTACAATGCTTTTGTCTATATTTCGTCTTCGTCGAACAAAAAAGAAAATTAATGACAGACTTTGTCTTAGTTTTTATGTTACAGATAAAAATTTGGATTTATCTCGTATAAGTATTGATGGCGAGGATATTTATTTGGCATATTGGCTTAGCAACTTAACTCCGGTTTATGATCCGCAAAATTTATTAAAAAGAATTGTAAAAGAAAATGTTTGGGCAACAGAAACACTTCGCCATTTTGGAAATGTATATAATATGGGACAACTTTGGAGAGTAGAAAAATTAAATCGTATGGCCGGATTTGTAAATTTTTTTGAAAAAATTTGGAGTACTGAATATGGAAATTTACTAGAAGATCAGGCACGTTCTATTCAAATGTCAAAAATGCGTAAAAACAAAAGTGTCCAAGACGAACAAGACACTAGAGTGGTAATAAATGACGAAATGTTGAAGTTTCATGAAAATGACAGAAGAAAATTGTACAGACAAAAATGGCAAGAAAAATGCATAGAATATGGAGTTGTTGAATAAGTTTTTTGAAAAAGTTAATTTTTTGAAAGCTACTAAAATCTCGCTAGCTTTATTTTTGCTTATTTTACCTTGGCAAACTGTTTATATTTTTAGAGAAGTTTTTTGGGATGAAACAAAGTGGGAATATGGAACATTAAATTTTTATTTTTCTGAATTTATTTTGTGTTTTTTTATTTTGTTTGGTTTTATTTGGTTGTGGAAAAATAAAATAAAAAGTTTTAAAAATCTCACTTTGTTATTAAATCAAAAAATAATTCCAGTATTGTTTATTTCTTTGATTTTTTTATTTTTTGCAATATCTGGTTTTTTGGCAAGCGATTTTGCTTTGGCCTTTCAAAAAATTAGGCAAATTATTGAAGCATTATTATTTTTCTTTTTATTAATTTTACTTCCTATAAAATTTAATTTTATAATCCGTTGGTTTTTTATTGGTTCATTACTTCCTACAATTTTGGGTATTTGGCAGTTTATATCACAAAATTCGTTTAACTCAACTTTGCTTGGAATCTCGAAACACACTACTTGGATAGCAGGATCATCTATAATTTCCGGTCCGATAATAGGTAGATGGCTTCGTGCTTACGGTAGTTTTGCGCACCCAAACATTTTTGGTGGTTATTTATTTTTAGTATTATTTTCTTTACTCTTAAATTTTTATAAACTCAAACAAAACTCAACTTTGTTAATTTTTTTATTTTCTATCGTTCCAATTATTGGTCTTTTCTTTTCTTTTAGTCGTTCGGCTTGGTTGGCATTTTTATTTTTTATTATTTTTATATTTATTTTAGCTTTTATAAAAAAGAGAGATAATTTTGTGCGCGCTTTGTTTTATCTAAGTTTTTTAATAGTTAGTTTAGTTTTTATTTTTTATCCTTTGGTACAAGTACGTGTTTTGGGTAATTCTACAAACGAAGCTGTGTCTATAAATGAACGTGTTCTTGGTTATTCGGACGCAGGAAATATTCTAAAAGATAGTTTGTTTTTTGGTGTTGGTGGAGGAAATTACACTTTGGCTTTAAAAGAAAAATATCCAAACATAAAACCATGGAGTTATCAACCTGTTCATAACATATTTATTTTATTTTTGATTGAGTTTGGTTTAATTGGTTTTACTTTAGTTCTTGGTACTTTGTATATTTTTGAAAAAGAATTAAAACTTAAAAAACAGCTAAATTTAAAGGTTATTTTACTGTTGTTTCCTTTTATAATTTTAGGGATACTTGATCATTATTTATATTCTTTTCCTGTAGGATTATTTTTGTCTTCTTTGTTTTGTGTAATTGTATATAGGTATTTTCTTGACAAAAAATAGAAAGTATAGCACAATCAAATTACTCCAAAAACCTAGTGTTGGAGGATAGCACATTCGTACGCCGACACAATATCGTGGCTTTAGACAGGCATCACGGTTTTGTGTTCGGACGGCGATTTGAGCTATTCTCTTATTCTGGGTTTTTTGTTTTTAGAAGCTTGAAGGGACTGTCGCCAAACACCATTTCTACTAAAATTCCTAAATTTTGGCTAC
>CAZHUL010000006.1:0-18706 GCA_964535435.1 uncultured Gammaproteobacteria bacterium
AACACACAATAACAACCTAAACAATATCCCCTTTCTTTTTTGTATCATGTTATCTGTACCATTATCTTCCATCTATTGACTTTTCTATATTTTTTGTGTAAAATGTGACTGTTAGATCTAGATTAAAATAAGTTTTTGTATAGACCTATTGATTTTTTAGAATAAAAAAGTTATAGTATTTGAGCAAAGGGTTCGTAGCTCAGTTGGTTAGTTCCGATTTGAATCGGGACGACATGCAAGAGAAGAGATTGTAAAACTAAATAGGGTTCGTAGCTCAGTTGGTTAGAGTGCTTGCTCGACATGCAAGAGGTCAGAGGTTCGATTCCTCTCGGACCCACACAAACAGGTTTAACCAACCTTAAAAATAAAAGGGCAATTAGCTCAGATGGTTAGAGCGCAGCACTGATAATGCTGAGGTCCCAGGTTCGATTCCTGGATTGCCCACCAATACAAAAAACTGCCTTTTGGCAGTTTTTTGTAATTTATATTATAAAATAAAACTATCCACAAGTGTATATTACTAAAAATTTGCTTTTTTTTTTAAATACTTTATTATTAGTAGTATAATTTAATATAAATATATTTATGAAAAATTTGTGGAAAATAGCTGTAGCTGTTTTTGGTTTGGTTATTATTGTGTTGGGAGTTTTTTATTTTTTACAACAAAAAGATAAAAATACACAACCAGTTATTGAATCTGTAGTTGAACAAGTAAAACAACCTGTAGTCCAACCAGTTATTGAACCTGTGGCTGAACAAGTAAAACAACCCATAGTTAAACCAGATGTTAAGCTAAAATTACCAGAATTTAACACTATAGACGAGTATGTTTTGGAGATGAACAAATATAAAACAAATAAACCAAACAATTTTGAAAGAGCAACTATTGGTAATGGAAATGACATAAATGTTGGTTTGGATGGTGTATCTCACAGTGTTTTCGTTCTAGTTCAATCAGATTGGAATATTGGTAGTTTGGAAGATGTAAAAACATTTTATCTAGAAGAAAATGTACCGCCAGCTTGTTGGACACAAAATGTTTGTAATGAACCGGAAACAGTTAATTATTATGGTCCATTTCAAGGGAAAATAGCATTATTACTTCAATAAAATCAATGTTTGGATAAAAAACTGTCTTATAAAAGACTGTAAACATAAAAAACTATTTTAAAAAGTAGTTTTTTTATGTCTTTATACTACTAACTAAACATTATTATTAAGGTTTAATAAAAAAAAGAATAATTTAGAGCATAGACATTTTTAAATTTGATTTTTTTCCTTTTTTAAGATATAATCTTTTTTATAAGCCTAAGAGCCTGTTCGTAATTTTTTTTGAATCAATTTTATCATATTTTAGGTTAAAATTGGTTAGATTGAAAATAAAAATGGTTTGAACAGTGTCTAAGTAAAACAAGATGACTAAAAAAATTCATAAATCAGAAAATTCAGAGGCAGAAAATATAAACGAAGTCTTTGAAAATAATGAGTTAGAAAGTGAAATAGATTTAACTCAAGAAAAAAGTATTTTTAGAAAAATCGGTGGTTTTTTCTTGGAACTTATTAAAATTGCACTGTTAGCTGGAATCACTATTGGACTTGTTCGTTATTTCTTGTTTAAACCTTTTTACGTAAAAGGGCAGTCAATGGAGCCCAATTTCCATGAAAAGGATTATTTAATAATAGACGAGGTAAGTTATCGTTTCAAAGAACCCGAAAGAGGAGAAGTTATAGTTTTTAGACCTCCTGTTGAAACTGAAGATTTTTATTTAAAAAGAATAATAGGTTTACCGGGTGAGCGTGTAAAAGTAGAAGACAATAAAATTATTGTCTATAACAAAGACAATCCTGCCGGTGTAGTTGTAGAGGAAAATTATATATCAGAAGACACTGTTGGTTCTTATTCTATGACTTTGGGCGAAGGACAATATTTTGTAATGGGTGATAATAGGGATGCGAGTTTTGATTCACGACGTTTTGGACCTATTTCTGATGAAACTATCGTTGGTAGAGTATGGTTAAGAGGTTGGCCTTTCAACAGAGTTTCAATTTTCAATCTTCCAGAATATAATTTCTAAAAAAACAATTAAAAAGGTTTATAAAAATAATATGGTACAAAAAAGCAAAATAGTTAAAAAACAAGAAAATAAAAAGGCAACAAAACCGCCTGTAAAAAAAGTTGTCAAAAAAGAAGAAGATTTGGAATCGCAAAAAGATTTTGTTTTTGCCAGAGTAAAAGGAATGAGAGATATTTTACCTCAAGACAGTAAAGTTTGGGGCAAAATAAGAAGTAAAATGGAAGAAATGACAAAAGCATACGGTTATTCTTATATAGAAACTCCATTATTAGAAAGCGCAAATCTTTTTGTGCGTTCTGTTGGAAAGGGTACTGATATTGTAGAAAAAGAAATGTATGTTTTTGACGGTGTAGATAGTGCTGGAAAAGTCGCCTTGCGTCCCGAAGCCACTGCTTCTGTAGTGCGAGCGTATATTGAAAACGGACTTAACAAAACCCCGCAACCCGTAAAGGTTTGGTACGAGGGTCCAATGTTTAGAAGAGAAAAACCACAAGCAAATCGTTATCGAGAGTTTCATCAGTTTGGTTGTGAAGTTATAGGAGACGATCACAATCCGGCAATGGAAGCTGAACTTATTTCTCTCGCTTATAATTTTATAAAAGATTTGGGAATAGACACAAGTATACATTTAAACAGTATTGGAACCGTAGAAGACAGAGAAAGATATTTGGTTGAATTGGTAAGCTACCTGCGTTCAAAACGTAGTTATCTTTGTGTAGATTGTAAGCGTAGAATAAATAAAAATTCACTTAGAGTTTTGGATTGTAAGGTTCGAGGTTGTCAGAGTGTAATAGAAGAAGCACCACATATTGTTGATTGGTTGGGAGATAAATCAAAAGAATTTTTTATGTCTGTTTTGGAATATCTAGACGAACTTGGTTTACCATATAAATTAGATTACAAATTAGTGCGTGGTTTAGACTATTATACAGACACTGTTTTTGAGCTTTTTCCTGTGGATAAAGATGAAGAAGAAGATGGTTCACAAAGTGCGCTTGCTGCTGGTGGTAGGTATGACGCATTAGTAGAACATTTAGGTGGGCAACCAACTTCTGCTTGTGGCTTTGGTATAGGATTAGAAAGAGTTGTAAACAAATTAAAAGAAAAAAGTAAAAATGGTGTAGTAGAAGACGAAAATGATATAAAAATCTTTTTTGCGCAATTAGGTATTCAAGCAAAAAGAAGGGCCTTGGGAATTATTGAAGAATTAAGAAAAGACGGAATTTTTGTTGGTCATAATTTAGCAAAGTCAGCATTGAAAGCCCAAATGGAAATAGCAGATAAAATGCAAACTTCATATACACTTATCTTGGGCCAAAGAGAAGTCCAAGACTCTACTATTATAATTAGAGATATGGAATCTGGCATCCAAGAAATTATCGATCAAAAGAAACTAAAGGTTAGATTAAAGAAAATACTGAGTCAATTGATGTAAAATTGTCGTTGCCTGTGGAAAACATGTTGACTAAACCGTATTTTTCATTTATAATTTAAATAGATTTACTAAATAGAAGGTGAATCTAAAATTAACTAATCAATAACAATTCGGGAGGTGAATTAATCTGTCAGAAATAAAAAGAAGAAAAAGCGAATCTTTTGAGGCATTTATGCGTCGTGTAAAAAGAAGCTGGCAACAGTCAGGTAAACTTATACAGGCACGTAAGATAAAATACTTTGACCCTAAAAAAAGTAAAAATCTTCAAAAAAATCTAGCTATCAAAAAAGCGCATAAAGTAGAAAAAGTAACCTATTTGCGTAAAATTGGTAGAATGCCGGAAGAAGAAGAACGCTTTGGAAGAAAATAGATAGAACTATGATGTCTTTGAGAGAAAAAATTATAGAATCACAAAAGACAGCAATGTTAGAACGTAATCGAGTTTTACTAGATACATTGCGTAATTTGTGGTCTGCAATAAAGAACGAAGAGATTGAGAAGAAACGTGTTTTGTCTGATGAGGAAATACAAAGTGTCGCAATGCGACTTGTAAAACAATCTCAAGATGCGCTACAAGATTTTAAACGTGCAGGTAGAGACGACTTATCAGATAGTACCGAGAAAGAAATAGAAATGCTTAATGTGTATTTACCAGAGCAAATGAGTGAAGCCGAAGTAGAAAAAATCGTCAACCAAGTGGTTGAAGAAAACAAAGACGGCGAACTTAATTTTGGTACTATAATGGGAATGGTAATGCAACGTGTAAAAGGAAAAGCAGATGGTGCAATTGTTCGTCAATCAGTTGACAAACGATTGAATTCTCAGTGAGTTCTAAATAAAAATCTAAAAATTTCCCATGCTTGTCTGGATGAGAAAAATAAAAATAGTCAAGAAAACTACTGCGGTTTTTAATCTTATGATTGCAGTGGTTTTTTTGTTGTCAATTTTATCTTTTTTTAGTGTTATAGATACTACTTATGCACAAACAGATACTTTTGGCTTAACAGGAGTTGATCAAACAGTAGACCTTGGAACACAGGATATTCGTGTAACAATTGCAAAAATAATCCGTGTTATTCTTGGACTTTTGGGTATTATTGCTTTGGTAATTATAATTTACGGTGGTTTTACCATTATGACTTCCGGTGGAAGCGAGGAAAAAGTTTCAACCGGTAAAAAAATTCTTATAAATGCTGTAATTGGTTTGGTAATTATTTTGTCTTCTTTTGCTATCGTACAATTTGTGCTTTCCTCACTTCAACAAGCTACCGGATCCGGTGTTGGTGATGGCACTGCAAGAGCGCCAAATATTCAAATTTTTGCAGGGAGCGGTTCTTTTGGAAGAATTATCTCAGACCATTATCCGGCTAGAGATCAAAAAGATGTAAAAAGAAATACTAAAATTGCTATTACTTTTGCCGAATCAATAGATCCTGCAAGTATTGTAATAGACTCAAACGGAAATGATATTTTTGGAGATTGTATTACACCTGAAGGGGTTCAGTTTGATTGGGCTAGTCAGTGTGATTTGTTAAACAAAGATTCAATCAAAATTTATCCTAGCGACCAAGCGGACTCTTTAGTAGATGCTGCTGTTTTAGTCTCACCGGAAAGTTCAGGTGTCTTTTCTTTTACTATCAGACCAATAGAATTATTGGGAAATCCAAATGAAGATGTTTGGTATACAGTATATTTAACATCAAAAATTTTGAAAGCAGATAACAGTGCTAGCATTTTTGCAAATGAAAGAGACGATCATTATTTTTGGGAATTTGGTGTTGGAACACTTCTAGATTTTGACGGGCCCATTATAACTAGCGTACATCCTTTTAATGGAAACGTGGCTAGAAATACAATTATTCAAATAAATTTTAACGAAGAAATGGATCCAACTTCTTTGCAGGGAATTTCTGGGGCTGGTTTTACAAATATTGTTTTTGGAGACATAAACGTCTCTGGAGAATGGAGAATTACAAATGGTTATAAAACGGTTGAATTTGTTTCTAGCGAAGCTTGTGGTCAAAATAGTTGTGGAGATGTTATGTATTGTCTTCCTGTCGAGTGTCCGGAAACAGACACAGCTTGTACCGTACCTTACGAAATTTTGATAAGAAGCGCTGCGTTGGTTTCAAGCGGAATTTCAGAAGCTATTCCTTTTACAGGAGTTATGGATATGGCTGGAAATGCTTTAGACGGAAATGCTGATACTATTGCAGATGGCAGACCACCCATAGAAGAGCCAACACTAATAGATCCTAGAGATAGAGTTGCAGACAACTATTTCTGGGAATTTAATGTTAAAAATGAAATTGACAGAACAGCTCCTTATATAGAAAAAGTAATTCCGGGAATAGACCAAGAAAATGTAAAAGGACCAGAGCCTGTAAAAGTTTCGTTTAGTATGATTATGTGGTCATCATCTTTAAAAAAAGCTAGTATTCAAGAGTATCCTGCAAATCGAGGTGGAATGGCAGATATTTGGTTTAATATAGGTTCTGAATTTACAACTAGTACCGGCGGTTTCAATAAAACAAATATGATAATTAAACACAGAGAATTTGGACCAAACGGAATGGCTTTGTTTTATTTTCCTACAATACCAAGTGATGTAAAAAGTATCAATCAAAATTGTGTGTATCCGGGAAAAGGGCCTATTGGTAATAAAAACACTTCTCCAAATTGTGTTTATGAAGAGACAGTAGATGGAACTATTGTTCAAGATTTAAACTGTGTTCCTGTAAATTTGAACGCCGATACAGATACTGGTTGTGTTCAGGCTTCAAACCCGTCAAATGTTTTACAGCCAAATTTAGATGAGTGCGTCTCATTTTTAGAAGATAGTAGTCAAATTTAACTATGAAATTTTTTAAGTCAAAATTTTTTTTCTTAATAATAAGCGTCTGTTTTGTACTTTCTGTTTTATTTTTATCTAACTTATCCACAGTTTTTGCACAACAGGGAGATACTTTTGGCTTGGTGGAAGTTGAACAAAATATAGATTTGGGTTCTCAAGATATTCGCATTACAATAGCAAAAATAATTCGTACAATATTGGGATTACTTGGAATTTTGGCAGTATCTATAGTTTTGTATGGCGGTTTTGTTTATATGACTGCCGGTGGAAGCGAAGAAAAGGTTGCACAGGCAAAGAAAATACTTATAAATGGTGTAATTGGATTGACTATAATTCTTTCTTCTTTTGCTATTACCCAGTTTGTTTTATCAAAACTTTCTGATGCTACAGGTTCTGGCAGTGTGGGTTTAACTTCCAATAATTGTTCTAGTACAGATTATGCGCAAGTTCACCCAAGTGAGTGTTTTGCAGATTTTACCAGTTTTTGTCAAAAATTTCCTTCTTTTTGTGCATCATCTGACTTTTTTTATGTAAAAAGCATTACGCCTTCAACTCCAAACAGCGCAACAGGAATGAACAATATAGTAATAAGAGCTGTATTTAGTAAACCAATAGCATCAAATGTAGATGTTAATTCTATCTTATCTCTTGAATATGGTGGAGTTTCTCAACCAATAGATATCAAACTTTCTCAATCTCGTCAGGTTGCAGAAGCTATCCATACCGTAACCACAGCTTTGTGCGAAACTATTGTTTTACCACCAAATGAAACTTGTTTAGAAATAGGGGATTATTCTATAAAAATAAACCCGGATTTAAAGGATACCGCCGGTCGAGAATTAACTACCAGCATCAGTGGGCAAGATTATCCTGTTTTGGCAAATTTTTCTGTGGATGTAGAAAATATCGATCACACCGCACCACAAATTATAGATGTTTCTGTTAATGGATCAAATAGCCAAGATCAAAATTTGGCGATAGGAGATGCACATACATTAAGGTTGGCTGTTTTAGACAATACAGGTGTTGGTTTTGTCAATATAATTATAAAAAATATTGATTCAGGAAAGGTTATTACAGAAACTGTCGAAGGTCCTAGTGTATCAGATGGGTCTTCTGGAGAATTTGATATTGAATATCCAATTGTTCTTGGTCAAGATATAAATCCATTAAGTCGTTTTGAAATTACAGCAACCGCCTATGATATAGACCATAATAGTGCTATTAGTAAATTAAATTTTGTCGCTTTAGCAAATCATTGTAATAATGGTGTTCAAGATGGAGATGAAACTGGAGTAGATAATGGCGGTTCTTGTTCTTTACCAGCAAATAGTTTTTGTGATGAAGATTGGCAATGTTCATCTAAAAAATGTGTAAACAACCAATGTATGGCTTGGCCAATGATTACAGATGTGGATGCTTGGGATGGCGCAGAAGGAAACTGGGTTACGGTGGCTGGTCAATTTTTTGGAGATAAAGAAGGTAAAGTTGAGTTTGGTTATGATTCTAACAATGATGGTTCAATAGATAAGTGGATAGAATCCGGTGCTGTGCTTTGTTCTAGTTTATCTTCTTGGAAAGATAGTTGGATTATAGTTCCTGTGCCAAGTGATAGTGATTTGCCTATGGGTTCCGAGAGTGCTGTTAGAGTAACACTTGGTGACGGAACCGGTTTAGCTGATTCTACCGTGGATGACCATGGTCCTATTTCTGGACCAAACAACGGTCTTTTTACAAAAAATGATGTTAAAAAACCTAGTATTTGTTCAGTACTCTCAGTTTTAGATACAACCTCAGCCGAACCAAATTCAGAAATATCTTTAAGTGGTAAAAATTTCAATAGTACACAAGGTACCAGTATTGTTGAGGTTGGTGGCGCACAAACAACCGTTGCAACTTGGGAATCTAATGCTATTAAGAGTAAAATCCCACAAAATATGCGTTCGGGTAAAGTTGTTGTTCATGTGGAAGTAGATGGACAAAAGAGCAATAGTGTACCTTTTACTGTTTTGCCTTTTGATAAAAATTTTACTCCTTTAATTGATTCAATAAGTCCGAGCAGTACAACACCAGGAAGTTTTGTAACACTTTCTGGAACTGGTTTTGGGGAATCTACTGGGTTTGTTTTTATATCTCCTAATTCAGGTGTAAGTTGTGAGGATACTGTCGCAGATGAATGTACTCCTGTTGAATTAAGTTTACCTAATTTTTGTGGAGACACTTGGAATTCGGGACAGGTTGTTATCCAAATTCCAGATAATACCCAAACTGGAAATTATTATATAGTTTTAAAAAACGATCTTGGGCTTATTACAGATGGGTTGAGTTTAATTTCTATAGTTCCCGGAGATCCCAGACCAAGTATTTGTAAAATGACTCCACAACAAGGCCCAGCTCCACTTCCGGTAGGAAGTACTGGTTTAGAGATTTCCGGAATTAACTTTTCAAGCGATCCAACAATTTATTTTTGGTGGAAAAATTCAGTAGAAGGAAACACAAACACTTGGCTTAACAGTACAGGAAATAATGTAAATCAAATACAACCAGACAAGATTATTTCTAGCATAATACCAAGTACTATTGATGGATATTCAATGAAAACAGGCCCAATAGTTGTGGGTTCTGACGTTGGTGAGCTAAGTAATGCAATGAGTTACGAAGTTTCTGATTGTCGTGATGTTGGAGCTCCTGCAGGTTATCAATGTTGTACTGTCGGACCTGATGCAGGAATGGTTAAACCAAAAGAATTTATTTGCGCTGGAGAAGTCCGTGATGCTGGCTATGCTTGGAGGTTTACTAGTGGATTTTTGCCAAATATTCCTCAAGTTGTAGAACAATGTCCAGATACCGGAATACCTTCACCAAGTCCGTGGGTAGAAAGAAAACAAGGAGCAAACGTTTGTCTGAACGCTACCCCAACAGTATTGTTTACTATGGGAATGGATGATTCTTCTTTGTCAGGAAATGTACGAGTAATTACTTGCGGAACAGATGAACTATCAAATTGTGAAGATGAAAATGTGGAAAAGGACATATCATCTGTAGTAGTGGACGTAACTTCTGATTTTACTTTTCGTTTGCTCGGTGGAGACGTTTTAAGTTTAGATAGAACAGAGGATTTTGCTACAAATACTTGGTATAGAATAGAGCTTGAAGATGGTTTACAGTCTCAAGAAATCGTAACTATTTTGGGAACCGAACAAACAGTGAACCAAGGTCTTTTGGCTTCTAAACCTTGTGGAGAAGGTACTTCTTACTGTTATGAATTTAAAACAGGAGAAGGACTTTGTACTTTAACTTCGGCAAGTGTAAAACCTGCTAACTACACTACACAAGTTTTAGGTACTATCTTAGATAAAAGATTTCCAAAAGAAAGTAATGTTCCTCTTTATTATTATTTGTTTGGTAGAGGAGACCAAGAATGTACCGTTTTAAATGTAGATGGTCTTGGGTGGGATTGGAGAAGTGAATCTGTTTCAAAAGCAACTGTTAATTTGAGTGTTGGTAGTGGGTTTGTGGATTCAAGATCAGAAGTTAGCGCAGTATCACAAACCGCGCCAAGCGATGTGAAGATTTTTGCTTTATCTAATAGTACACCACTAAAACCGGAGAGTAGCTTAGTCGTGGATTTAGAAGATCCCAAAATAATTTCATATTGGCCAAACTGTTCAGAATCATGTGTAAATAGTGGATTAGGTGTAGAGTTTAATAGAGAAATGGATGTAAATGCCTTTTATTCAAGTTTTAAACTTAGTGAATGTTTAGATGAATTTTGTAATGCCAAAGGTAATGGCATTCCTTTATCATTTATGAATTCTGATAGTTTTACTCTTCAAGCATTTCCAACTATTAATTTAAATCCAAACACTTGGTATTTGGCAGAAGTTTTATCTGGTATAAAAGCTATTGAACAAAAAAATCCAATAAGTTATGGAAAAGAACTTCCTCCTTTTTCTTGGAAATTTAGAACAAAAAATGACAGTACTTTGTGTAGTATCGATAGAGTTCTTGTACAACCTATAAAATATAAAGCATTTATTATAGGAGATAAAAAACAATACAAAGCTGTGCCAATGAGTTCTGCAAATGAATGTAGTCCAGTAGGACAAAAGTTAAATCCTTGGGATTATGCTTGGTTGTGGGAAAGTGTAGATCCTCAAGTAGCTAAAGTTTCAAATTTTGAAACAGTTGGAACTTCACAATCTTTTTGTACTGATTTATGTTTATTGGCTGGAAGTAATATAAATTCAGACGTCAGAGAAAAACCGGCTTTATGTGGAAATGGCGTTGTAGAAAGTGGAGAAGATTGTGATATTGCTTCTATTGGCGAACTGGTTGGAGTAAGTTGCAGTTTAAGTTGTCTTAGGCTTGGGTCCAACACACCAGACTGTGGAAATGGAGCCGTTGAACCCCTACTTGGAGAAGAATGTGACATAGCCGTTACTTCTACGTTAAAAAGTTGTTCAAACAATTGTCTGTGGGAAGGATCTTCAACCAGAGAACCGTCTCCAACAGAAATAGATGTTTCTTGGTGTGGCAGTGGGTCTATTACTGTGGGAGAAGATTGCGATACAAAGGATCCTTTAACTCAAAAAGGATGTTCAAATAAGTGTTTACATATCGGTTCTCAAGCTTCAAGTTATTGGTGCGAACGAAACAAAGATTTAGCTTTATCAACAACAAGCACCATAGGTAATTCAAATGAATGTCTGGTAGGTCTTAGTATTTGTGGAAATGGTTTATTAGAAAATGGAGAGGAATGTGAAATTGTAGATGGAACAACCATAAATTTAGTTGGTGTTGGAAACGTTTCTGTTTCTAATTCAGTAAATGTTTGTTCAACTTCTTGTCTTATTTCAAACGCCTGTGGGGAAACAGGTATACCAAGCCCAATAAGTTGTGATTCAACAGATGAAGGTTGCAATAAATTGAGTTGTACAAAAGCCGGTTCGTCTGTAAATTATTCTATTTCTAGTTTGTGTAATGACGGTGTTATTGGAATAGGAGAAAATAACTTGTGTGAATCATCTTCGGCACCAACTTTTGGACAAATTCCCACACAAATTGTCACGGCTGTTGGAGATGGTGTTGTCAATCCAAGCACAAGATCTCAAGATACAACAATAAGAGTAAAAGCTGAAAAAACAAGAGATACAAACGGAAACGTAATTAATATTGCATCAGAATTTGGAGAAGCAAATTACTCGTTAGAATGTGGTTATACAGAGTTTGAAACTTTTCAAAATAATAGGTTTAATGACTGCCCAAATGCCGTAGATGGTGTAGCAACAAATTCTTGCTGTTATCCTAGACCAAAACGTTCTAGTGAATATCCATTAGATGGTGCAGGATTGGGAAATGCTAGCGAGCCTGTTTGTCTTAATACTTTCATAGAAGCTCATTTTGATGAAGAAATAGATAAATCTACTGTAAATAATAACAGTGTATTATTGGCTAGGGGTTATCCTATGGGATACAATTGTTCACAAAATGGAGAAGAGGATGTTTCAGAACGGATGAAAAGTTTGCTTACTTTAGGAGAATCAAAAGGTGGAATTTGGAGTAGAGTTTGGCAAGCTATTAAAAATTTTTTTGTGAGAGCTTTTAAATTAGAAGTTTTTGCAAGTAATTTTAATGATTCAAGTATAGAAGTTTGGTGTGTCGGCTCTACTAATTTTAGAAGTGATGTTTTGTATCAAGAAGATCAAAGCGGTAAAGTTGTTTCTACAGATATTTCTCTTTCTTTAACCAATCTTTTACAAAAAGATACTGTTTACGCTGTAATGTTTAAAAATAGTATAAAAAATGAAAAAGGTGTTGGTATAGTAAGTCCAGATAATTTACAAAATACACTAGATGATTCATGGATTTTTAAGACTGGAAATGAAGTTTGTAAAATAGATAATGTTTTTGTAAGACCGGACAACAAATTGTTTGCCCGACCAAATACGACTAGTACTTTTGTGGCATTGGCAGAGAGCAAAACAGGGCAAAGAATTGTTTCTATTGAAAATCAATATAGTTGGGAATGGCACTGGGCCCCACTAAATAATGCAATTTTTGATGTGACTAATTCTAGTAGCACTGTAAATATAATAGGTTCTAAAGATTTAGAAGGAAATGTGTTAGCAAGTGCAAATGCAGTTGTTACAAAAGATGTGAGTGAATCTAATAATCAATTTGGCGACGTGTTTTCTGGAACTACAAATTTATCGGCATTATTTTGTGAAAATCCTTGGCCACAATATGAATATTTTCCTTTTGAAGATGGAATTTCTTATGGTGGTTCAAAAAATAACGATGGTTTTGATCAAGGAATTTTCAATGGAGGAGAAGTATCAAAAGTTAGGATAGGCGGAGCTTTTGAATACTTTAATTTTAAAATGGGATATTGTGCAGATAGTGGCTCTTCTAACAATATAACAGATGACTTACCATACTTAAAACCAGTCGCGCTTGTAAATGAATTTGATATTGTTAATGGTAATTTAGTTCAAGCTGGAAATCAAAGTTTATCCGAGGACACACTTAAAAAGTATTTCTTTTTCAATGAAAAAAATGATGACGTTATTGGTATTCAAATCTTTATGAATCCAAACAGACTAACAGCTCGAGAATGGTATATAGAAAGGTTTGGGTCAGATTCCGGAATGACAGAAACTACAGTTGCAGGTTATGACGCAATAACTGACAATAATAGTTTTTATATAAATGCATTAAATGAAGGTTCAAGCAGAGATATATTTAATAATATTTATTTGTTTAGTATAAATGGCAATGCACAATCAAATACTCGTAGCATATTTAATAGTTTGGTAGGTTCTCTTGAATTTAATATCAACATTAGTAATTTCAATTCTTGTTCTCAGGATGGAGATATGAATCAACCTAATGTTGAGGAAACAATTGAGTGTAATACAGACTTTGAATGTTTGGATTTGACAACTTCCGGTGGAGTTTGTGCAAATGCAAAAACTAAATTTAAAAGAGATTGGAAGCGTTTGTTAGATTTGCAGGTTGTTCAAGAAAAATTAGATTTCTATAAATTAGAAAATAGTTCTTATCCAAAATTGGCTTCAGGATCTTTCATACCAAATTATACGGTTTCCAAATGGTCATCTTGGGCTAATTTGAGTAATTTAATTGGTGGTGCAACACTAGATCCTGTAAATGAATGGTCTGGTTGTAATGGTTTGGAGACGGGTGCTTGTTGGGACGCAGAACAGTCTCAATATGTTTGTCCTCAAAAAGCAAGTGTTTATGAGTATTCTTTTGATAACACTACAAATAATTATACTTTATATACTCCGTTTGAATATTTTAATGAATCTTCTAATGTTGTAAAGGAATTCTTAGATGTCTCAAAAATTAGTTCAGAAAGATGGTGTATACCGGGAATTACTTACAATTCATCTTCCGGTGTTTGTGGAGATAATATAGTAAATATTGGTGAGCAATGTGATCCACAGGGTTCAATAAGTTACACAAATCAAACTTGTAACCTAGGAGAACTTGCACCAGTTGTTTGTCAAGACGATTGTACTGCTATAATTGGAACTTGCACGTCTGTTACAGATTGTGGAAATGGAAGAGTAGAAGTCGGTGAAACTTGTGATGACGGTACACAAAATGGAACTTATGGAAGTTGTAATATTGATTGTACAGGAAGTTTTGTAGAGTATTGTGGAAATGCTTCTAAAGATGGAACAAACGAAGTTTGTGATATAAATGAACTGACAAAAATAACTGGTTTTTGTAAATTGAACAAGACAAAAAGTTGTTCTGATGATTCAGATTGTGGAGAAATTAAGGATTATGGAACTTGTGATAGATATGAAAAAGATACTAAAAATATTTTAATGCCTGTGTGTTCTATACCAGATGAAAATGGTAATTTTATATCCTGTAATCCAGCAGATATTCCTTTAAGTAGGCTTATTTGTAAAAAAATTCTTCCAACTTTTGGAACTTGTATATCTGCAAGCGATCCTACTTATAGTTATAAAAAAGAGAATACTTGTGCTTGGGATTGTCAAGATTTTGGATCTTATTGTGGAGATAGGATTGTTCAGGGAGATTATGGAGAAACTTGTGATGATGGTAACTTAAACAATGGAGATGGTTGTAATGAATTTTGTGTACTCGAAGCCTCACAAAATACAAGTCAATCAAGTTTAGCCCCTAGTTGCGGAGATGGAATTGTGGATAAAGAAATATTAAAAGAAGTTTGTGATTTGGGTGGTCAAAATGGAATCAAGTGTAATCCAAATTATGGAGAATCTTGTAATTATTGTTCTCTTGATTGTAAAAATGTTCTAACAGTCGATCCTATCGCTTATTGTGGAAATGAAAAAGTTGATGAAAAATTTGTTTCTTCTTGTAGTGGGGGAAATATATGTTCTACTACTTCAGAGTATGAAACTTGTGATGTTAATAGTAGTGGAGTTGTAATAGAAAAAAAATCAGGTGTCCTTGGCTTTTCTGCACTTACCTGTCCTGACAAAGGTTCTTATTCTTGTAATAGTTGTAACGCAACTTCTAATACTTGTGTAAGTTGTGTATTAGATTCATCTGGAAAACTCTCTACTCCAAAAATTGCAATTTTAAACCCAATGATAGGAAATGTAATACCTACAGATACAACTAATAATCGTTTTGGTTCAAAAGATGAATATGTTGCATTATATAGACCCAGTAATGTTACACAACCATTTTTAATGTGGACAAGTATAACTGGAAAAAATTTTATTATAGATTCTTCCCAACAAAATTATATGAGTATGGACACAGATGGAAGTTTGTACAAAACAGAAGATACAATTGAGGGTAATGAATTATGTAGTGGAGAATATAATATATTTTTTAACCATAGACTATTATATGGAGCTGTTAAAAATAATATTCAAGGATACCAAGATAAAAATATAACAGATGGAATTTTTGCAAACCCATTATATGGAGATTTATTCCCTTATCCAGTCGATGGAACTGCAGAAATAAACAATGATGTAATTTATTCACCAGCTGTACCACCAGGAGTATTTAGGGTTGTCGTAAAATGGACAGACAAAGAAGCTCAGTCAAATGTCTTATTTAGTGGAATTGTTCAAAGTAATGCATTAAATCCGAGCAAAACACTAGACGGGGTTGTTAGCTATATGGATGCTAAGGCTGTTCCTAATGATGGAAGAATTTGTGATCAAATATCATTAAAAAGTTTAGCTGAATTACCTATTAATGGAACTAGAAGTTCATTATATAAAACAACGTTTGTCGATTTTAATAAATATTGGTGGCCTACTAAGGATATAAATTGTGCATCTGATAATGTTAAAAGAATTTATGTTCATCCAGAAGGAAAAACCCAAAGAATATACACACAATCTTTTACAATAGATACTTATGGAGAAGTAGGTAATAATTATTCTTTTGTTGTGCAGGCGGTTGGTGGTTCTGTAGAAGGAGCCCCAATAGCAACGTTCCAAAATAGCGATTTAGAAGTTGAGGTTTATACCTATCATTCGGGGCAGGTACCACAAGTTTCGGTCTTCAAACCTACCTACACTTTCAAAATAAAAAACTCCACTAAAAGTAGTAACCCAGTAGCAAAATATTGGAGTGTATTTAATTTAAAATTTGCTCCTAACATTAATACAGGTGATTTTCAAGTGATTCCAATAGACACAAATGGAAGCATAGAAACTGATTGGGTTGGTGTAAAAGAGCATTTTATTCAATAATTCAAGTAGTCCTTAGCTTGTGGTATAATATAAGTTAGAAAACTATGAAGAGAATTTTAATAGTAGGTTTAGTTATACTGGTAACAGCAGGATTGTTAATAGCTATCTTGTTGTTTGTCGCAAACAGAAAAACAAATGATTCTCAGAAAAATTTAGAAAATACAACATCTGTGGAAGAAGCAAAAATTGACCCATTTCCAGATGATTTGGATAGAGATGGAATTTTAGATGTAGAAGAAGAAAAATTGGGAACAAGCAACAAAGAATTTGATACAGATGGAGATGGATTGAGTGACAAAATAGAAATAGAAGTTTTGGGAACTGACCCAACAAACCCAGATACAGATGGTGACGGTTTTGCAGATGGTTATGAAGTTTTAAAAGGCTTTAATCCAAAAGGCGAAGGTAATATATAAAAACTTTTTTCATAATAAAATAATTTAAAAATATGTTTGATGACCAGCCAATAAACAATAACAACAAATTACCGCCAGATTTGCCTGTTGGAGAACCGGAAGATATATTTTCAGGTACCGAAGAGGTAGAAATGGATACAATGCCAAATATTGAAGAAGACTCAATCATACCGGAAGTACCAAAAGAAGAACCAACCGCACTAGACGCTGGAGTTTTGCGTGCAAAAGCAGAAAATAACTTAAAACCGGTTGAAAATTTACAGAAGCTAGACGATGGTGGTTTAAGACCCATAAATCATATAGCCAAACCACTACAAGAGATGCAAGAAACTTCAAAACCACAAACTACAGAAAATATGGAAGACAGATATGAAATGAAAGAGCCTAGAATAGGAAAATCAATTATGATTGGTGCTACTGT
The DNA here is from genome assembly GCA_964535435.1 of uncultured Gammaproteobacteria bacterium. Taxonomy (GTDB): domain Bacteria; phylum Patescibacteriota; class Patescibacteriia; order Magasanikbacterales; family UBA922; genus JAKITS01. The sequence goes on from CAZHUL010000006.1 coordinate 16,942, forward strand.
AATTGTGGCTTTAATTTTGTTAATAGGAGGAGGTTGGTGGCTTTATACTACTTTTATGACTGACAAAATTACTCCAACAGACCTAACACAGGATACAATCCCGCCTGTTGTAGAAGATTCAACTGTTAAACAAAATGAAACCTTACCTGTAGACATTCTAGATGATCAATTATTGTTTGGTAGCGCAGTAGATTCTGACGGAGATGGCTTAGATGATATTAGAGAATCTGATATTGGCACAGATCCAAATAATTGGGATACCGACGGTGATAAATTAAGTGATTATGACGAAGTAACCATTTGGAAAACAGACCCAATTAATCCGGATACTGATGGGGATACTTATTTAGACGGGGCAGAAGTAACCTCTGGTTACAGTCCTACTGGCCTAGGTAATTTATTTGATGTTATAAATTTAGGTACAGAAACAGGCACATCAACAAAATAAAAATTCTACATGTTCGGCAAAAAAGAACAAAAAATTATCAAGCAATCTTTGCCAGAAGAAATGGTAGAGAAAAAAATGACAATGGATTTTACTACAATTCCAGATGTTTTTTATGGTGGAATTGATCCAAAAGTAGAATATAAAGAAGTAGATGCAAAGAAAATTCAACAACGAGAAACTAAGGTTGTGGATAAGCCAAAAGAACCAGAAATGGTTAAGACAGAACAAATACCCGCACAACAAACAATGGCTAGACAACTTACAAAACCACCAAAAAAGAAAATGTCTATTTGGTTAATTATTTTGATGGCAGTAGTTTTTACTGTAGTTGTCGTGATAGTGTCTTGGTATTACTTAAACCAGTCGGGCTTTTTTGATAAAACTCAAGAAGTAGTACCAAATCAACCAAATGAAAATGTTGGTGAAGTTCCAAATCAAATTCCTACAGAAACTATCACCGAAGTTGTAACTTCTACTCCTACCACAACACCGCAAGAAGTTATTACAACACCTCCTTCTTTGCAAGAGGTTGTATTGGAATTTCCTTCAACTAATTTTATAAATACAGAAGATTTAGACGAAGATAACTTAACAGATTTGGAAGAAGAAATTTTTTCTACTGACAGTGGTGTTTGGGATTCAGACCAAGATAGTTATTATGATGGTCAAGAACTTATAAATTTATATAATCCAAAAGGTTTTGCGCCGGTTAGACTTATAGATTCTGGATTGGTTCGTGAATATACAAATCCAACGTGGGAATATAGAATTTACTATCCTGTGGTTTGGGAAGTTGCTAATGTAGATTCAAGCGCAAACCAAGTTTTGATTAGTAGTATAACTGGAGAATATATAGAAATTAGAGCTTTATCAAAAGAAGTTTCACAAACATTTTTAAATTGGTTTAGTCAAAAGGCAGTTAATCAAAAGTTTACTGATTTATCACAATTCATAAATCGTTTTAGTCAAGATGGCTACAGAAGAGCCGATAATTTAGTTGCCTACTTTATACAAGACGAGACGGTTTTTATTTTCCTTTATCATGAACCTGTAGCTGGACCTATAAAATATAGACATGTTGTGGAGATGATGATGCAAAGTTTTAGGTATGGAAATTCTGTAGATGTAAAAATGACGAGTGGTCCGTTAATAGGTTTTGGGGAAAACAACGACGAAGTATCTACATTATCAACCAGTACTATCCAATAATATGAGTATAAGTTTTTATAAAACAGTTAAAAACATTGGAATACCGAAAAAAGATGCGATAAAAGCTATTCAAAATACCTTATCAAAATTAAAAGTAAAAAATAAAGA
>CAZHUL010000007.1:0-17307 GCA_964535435.1 uncultured Gammaproteobacteria bacterium
AGTTTTGGTTTGTGGTAATATACAAAATATAAAAAGTTATTTTTAAATAAATTATAATTCTATGTCTGAATTAATTTACGGAGTGGATCCTACAAAAGAAGTGACGATTAAAGATGTGAGAGACGCAACAGTAAAGTGTTTTGTAAAAGCACATGAAGATGTTTTGGCAGAAATGGAGTCTGGTGATTATCTTGGGGATAAAAAAGAGATGGAAAGAATGAAAAAAATGAGTATAAAATTACTTGTAAAAAATTTCTTTGAGGAAGTTGGGGGCGACTATAATCATCCAACTAAAGTTGATATGAAGAAAGTCATGGAAAAATTGTCAGAATTTGCAGAAAATTTTAGAAATCCAGAACTAGTAAAAAAGCATTATGCCCAAATAAATAAGCTTATGAAGGTGGCTAAATAGACTTTTTGAAGAATTCACTTGACATTTAATCAAAAATGTAGTATAATCCTTTGTAGAACGTTTGTTTTTCGTGTCAGTAAATTTAAATGTGTACAGTTTAATTTATAGAGATACAATTAGTAAAAACACAGTTCGAAAATCTTTATAATTTAAATATATAACATGTCAAAGAAATTATTTATTGGAAACATTAGCTGGGGAGTAACTGAAGACGATTTAGGAAAGTTATTTGCTCAGTTTGGAACAGTTGAAGAAGCTGTTATCATTACTGACAGAGCTACTAACCGTTCAAAAGGATTCGGTTTTGTAACTTACAGTACAGAAGAAGAGGCTGCAGCTGCAATCGCAGGATTAGACGGCCATGAATTAGACGGAAGAGCGATTACAGTTAACGAGGCAAGACCTCCAAAACCACGTAACGACCGTTACTAAGAATTAAAAACAAAAAATAGGGTGTGTACAGCCCTATTTTTTGTTTTTAAATTTTTTTAAATAAAAACCCCGCATATTAGTTTATGCGGGGTATTTTTTATTTCTGTGAATATCTGTACCCACGACGGAGTGCTTCATCTAAAAGTAAACTGCGAGCAGTGTTCAAAAGGATAGGTGCAAATTTTCTTGGTGTAGATTCTTCATTTGCAATTAGCATATAACCGTTTGCACCTGTAAGATTTTTTGGGTCGTCTTGCCCAAGGAATATATCCATAATTTCTTGGGCTAGTTCTGGTCCACCAGAATGTAAAACAGATTCAAAATCTTCAAAACCATCTTCTGGGTCTGGTAATTGACTACAGATTTTTGCACATAAAACCCTACGATTTGTGTATAAGACAAATTGATTTATTTGTGCAATCACTTTTCTTAGAAATTTTCTGGCATCTTTGTTGTGAGGATTCCAGATGTTTTTTCCAAATCTTTGAGAAGTTTTTTTTATTTCATCTATCATGAATAAGAAAGATTCTTCTTCTTTTTTTATTTTTTTTCTACCTTTTTCAGATGTATCAGAAATTATTTTTGATGCTTTCCATCTTGGTATTTCAATCCAAGGTTCTCGTGTTGGTTCACCACCAAGAAACAATCCTAAAAAGTGTTTAATTAAATAGCCGGAAACATTAAGCTGATCATTTATAAGGGATTCTTCCGAGACAGATTCAAAGTTAGAAATTTTTGCAGGTTTTGAATAAAGAAAATAGAGACAATAATCTAAATTAAGTGCAATATTGGCAACATGGGTTGTTAAAAAGGGCAGTGGTTTTTTGTTCATTTACTTCTCCTTGTTTTTTGGGAACTAGTTAATTTAAACATTAAAATTAGTTAAAGTCAATATAAAATTATTAATAATTAACTAAAATTGGTATAATCTAGTTTAGATTATAGTTTTAATTATATTTATGGGAGAAACGGAAAAAAAAGAGTATGTTTGGAATTCAAAAAATTTTCTGATTGTGTTTTTTGTTGTTTTAGTTTTTATGTTAACAATTTTAGCTTTTACATTTTTTAGGAATATGGCTTTTGCAGATATTTCTGGACAATCATCAGATATAGATATAGTAGATTTAAATATAAATAATTAATTTTAAAATATTTTGTATGAAACACAGGAAAGAACAGTATCTAATGGCGTCTTTACGAATTTTATTGGGTTCAATTTTTCTTTGGGCTTTTTTAGATAAGATGTTTGGGTTTGGTTTTGCGACGACAGTAGAAAAGTCTGTACTTTCTAGAGTTTCTCCAACTTTGGGTTTTTTAAAATTTGGCACAAAAGGTCCTTTTGTAGAAATTTTTCAGTGGCTAGCCGGTTCTGTTACTGTTGATATTTTGTTTATGGCAGGATTGTTGTGTATTGGTTTAGCTTTGATTCTTGGAATAGGAATGAAAATTGCTAGTTATTCTGGAGCTTTATTACTCACTTTAATGTGGCTTGCAGTTCTTCCACCAGAACACCATCCAATTATAGACGAACACATTATTTACGCTTTGGTTTTAATTTTGTTAGCTTCTACAAATTCAGGAGAAGTTTGGGGTATGGGAAAATGGTGGTCCAAAACAAAATGTGTTAAAAAATATTCTTGGCTGAAGTAGAAAGAAAGTTCTAACGCTTCGCTTGTTCGAAATGTTCTAATGTTTTATTTATAAAAAAAACCTTCCAATTTGGAAGGTTTTTGTTATTATCTATATTCAGGCTTCTTTAATAAATCTATAAGTTCTTGTATTGATTTTGGAGTAAGATCAAACATTTCAGCTATTTTATATAAACTCTTTCTATTGCGCTTTTTACATTTAAATGTTGAACCATCGTTATAATCGGGAATATACTTTATCTCAAGACGTTTTTTATAAATTTGTAAAATAGTATCATCGGCGATTTTAGCAATTATAAAAGGTTCTTCATCTAATCTATCTAATAATCCAGAGTCGAAAAGTTCAATTAATAAATCAGCTACCATATAAAATCCTCTTTCCTTTTCTTCTTGTGTTTTCTTTCTTTGTATTTTTGACTCTAAACTTAATCTAATTTTTTCCAAATTTAAAAGACCCATTATTTACTCCTTTGTTTCCACTAACTCAACATAAGTTAGTAAACAAAAACTAACATAAACATCCAGTTTTGTCAATAAAAACCTAAGTCAGGAAGACTGAAAGCTAAAGTCCATTCTCACTTTTTAAAAGAAATAATCTCCCTCACAGTTTGTTTAGAAAAACCGCCGAGAATATATAAAGTAGCAAAGTAGGTAGCACTTCCAATTATAATTAAAAATATAATGTTTAGGTCTTGAAGAGATAAAATAACTATTGCCATAACAGCGGAAGAGAGTAGAGCTTTCATAAAAGTTCCTAATTTTATACGAACTTTTGTGTATTTCCAAATTACAAGTAAGAGTAAAATTCCGGCATATATTTCAGAAAAAACTGTCATCCACGCGGCACCAAACGCTCCAAACTTTGGGATAAAAATTAAATAACCAATAAGTGTAATTACAGCGTTGGAAATATAAATCCACATTGTTTGTTTTTGTTTGTTTATTGCAACGGCGGTGTGTCCAAAAATAGCACCCAAATAAACTCCAAAAACAGCCAAAGATAAAATTTGCAAAAGTAAAATAGAATCTACAAAACCTTCTCCTGCAACTAGAAAAATAATAGGTTTTGCGAGTGTAATTATTCCAACTGTCATTGGAATTGCAAAAATCATCATAACATCAAAAGATGTTTGCAACCGGTAAGAAAATTTCTTTTTTAAATTTCTAGACCAAGCATAGGTTAAAAGAGGAAGTAGAACACCCATTATCATCATTGCTGTTTGGGCAACTACATCTAAAATTCGGTAAGACATTCCATAATTTCCAACTTCTGTTTGAGATTTGAAGATAGAAAGTAAAAGAACATCTCCACGTAAATAAACAACATTAAAAACTATAGAAATCGCAATTGGCCAAGATTTATGCATAATTGCTTTCCAAATGTGCCAATCAAAACGAAGTGTGGAAGTGTTTTCTTTTGTAGCCCTTATCCAAAGTACGGCAGTGTAAGAAATACTTGATAAAGCAAGTAAAGCCATAATAGGCAGAAATGTTGAATTTTTGCCTATTAAAAACCAAAGCCCAATTACAAGTACAACTTTTCCAACTACTTCTCCAAGCGCCTGAATGTGCATTTTTAATTTTGCTTGATAAAAACCAATTAAAACCTGATTCATTGAAATTGCCACAAAACCCAGAACTAAAACAGAAATTGCTATTTTTACCTCTTTTGGATATGGAAAAAATAGAACAATAAGTGGTGCAAATGATAAAAATAAAACCGAAGTTAAAAAACGAAAACCAAGCAAGTTTCGAAATAATTTTTCTTTATCAAAGTCCTTTTCACTCATCATTTGGGCTGTGACAGGAACTAAGCCAAAATCAATTACAATTCCAATAAATTGTAAAAAAGAAATTGCTGTTATATACCACCCAAACTGTTCTTGTCCTAAATATCTGGCGAGCATTCCAATTGCAACCAAACCTAAAATTGTAGAAATTATTTTTCCTATAATTTGGACAATAGTATTGTGAGCAACTTTTTTGGTCAAGGACATATTTTTTTAATTATTCTAAAGTCACTATATCAGTTTGGAGCAGGTTTCGCAATGTTTTATCGTTGACAAAATTGTTTAAAAGTGATAAAAATAAACTAAATGTTCATTAAAATAAAAAGGAGGTTTCATGAATAATAAGGGCTTGATATTTGGTAAATACCACCAGAGGAGACTTCTAATTGAAAGAATTTTAGAAAGTGGTGCAGAAAAAGTTCTAAATAGATTTAGAGGGTCTTCAGATTATAAAGGTAAAATTATTCTTGATTTTGCTGATTTAAGAGAAGCAAATTTAAGATATGCCGATTTGTCAGATGTTAGTTTAGTAGGTGCTAATTTGAGTAAAGTTTCTTTTAGTGGAAGTAAGTTTGTTGTAAACGGAAGAACCAAGGCTGTTTTAAGGGGTGCTTTGCTTTTTGAGGTTGATTTACTCGGTCAAAATCTTGCTGGGGTTGATTTGGCCCACGCTACTTTTATATGTTCAAATTTGCAAGGTGTAAATTTTTCTAATGCCATTTTATATGGGGCCTCTTTTGATTATTCTGATTGTACTAAAACTGTTTTTACTGATGCTGTTTTGGAAAAAAATGCAAATGGTGTAGAAGAAAATTTTGGTGAAGTTAGTTTTAAAAATGCAAATATTGATAGAGCAATTTTTAGTGAAGAAAGAAGCAGCTTGATGAAAAAAATTAGAGAACAGGCTGCAGAGTCAGTAGGGGATTTTTTAATTGCAATTACAAAAAGAAAAGAGCTAGAAAAAACAAAAAAGAGCAGATTTTGAAAGTTTAAAGTCAGGATTATAACCTGACTTTTTTATTTTTACATTCTAATATATGGTATAATTAAATATCGGACAAATTACTTTAATCTTTAAACGACATATATGAAAACTTTTAAACTTTTTAGAAATTTATTAATACTTATCTTTTTTTTAACACCGTTTATTTTTACAAATGATGCTTTGGCAGTAGAATCTCCAACCATTAGAGACGTTGGTTATTCTGCAAAATTTGTAGATCAGTCAATTGGAGATCCAATTGAAATTCCAGCTGGAACAAGTAAAACCGTCACAATTAGATTTAAAAATACAGGCACTAAGGTTTGGTATTCTGGTGGATCTAATTTTATTTCGGCTTATACAATAGAACCAAAATATCATGATTCTTTGTTTAGAGGCTCAAACTGGATTGGAAGCGACCAAACTGCAACAATTTCCAAAGATACCTATCAAGGACAAATTGGTGAACTAAAAATAGATTTGATAGCGCCAAATAAAGCTGGGGAATATACAGAAAGATTTTATCTTGCAGCAGAAAATTATAGTTGGGTTCAAGGAAGTTATTTCTTTTTAAAAATTAAAGTGATAGAGGCAACGGCCACAGAAAAAGTTGAGACTATCCCAGTAGCAAAAGTAGAAGTAAAAGAAGAACTACCAACAACAATTTACAAAGCAAAGCGTTTTATTTTAAATAAAACTGAAGTGAGTGCGGTAGGAGGAGAACAAATAAAAATAATTTTAGGCTATCAAAATATAGGAGAGTCGAATTGGCAAAATTATTCTATAGTTGCGGGTGGTACAAGTGTGGCAAGTGGAGAATTAACCTCATTTGCGGATGCTAGTTGGCAAAATAGTAGTATTGTTTTGCAAAAAGCTGAGTCTGTTTCTGCTGGGAGTATTGTCCGAGAAACTTTTTATATGCGCGCTCCTGCCAAACAAGGAATTTATACCGCCAGATTTCAATTAAAAGTAGACGGCACAGTTTTGGGAGACGATATTGTGGAATTACCAATTACAGTTACATCCGATGCACCTTCTCACTATCAAGAACCTGTTTTAGGTGGAGCACCGGCAGAAATTTTTAGATTAACCACCGAACCTAGAATTCGTGTTGGACTTTGGAAAGATGCAAATTCTGTTGAATTTATTTCTGACGAAGATAATTATAATATTTTTGACGGTATAATTTTAGTAGGTGTTTTGCCTCGTGGTACAATTGCAAAAATGGGTTATTCTGCTGGGAATTATACTTTTAATGGCGCAGGAATTGTATTGAACACAAAAAATTATATTAGACTGGAGCCGGTAGTAAATCTACATGCAGTTTTTACACTTCGCAATTATGAAAAACAAGTTTCTTGGAAAGGTCCTGTAAATTTTAATAAGTATAGAGGTGTTGCAGAATATAGAGTGGCACAAGACGGTAGTGCAATTTATTTAATAAACGATGTTTTGTTAGACGACTACACAGCAGGAATAGGAGAAACTACAAATTATGACAATGTAGAATATATTAAAGCTTTGTTAACCGCAGCTAGAACTTATGCTTTTTATATTCAGCAATATAGTAGTAAACATGATGCACGCAATTTTGATGTTGTGGCACATACAGGAGATCAACTTTATCTTGGGTATTTACATGAAACTTTGGCACCAAAAGTAGCAGAAGCAGCCAAAGCAACCAAAGGTTCAATCATAACTTATGGTGGAAATCCAGTTATTACAACATATTTTGGAAACACAGATGGCAGAACCAGATCTTGGGCAGAAGTTTGGGGAGGTGCAAAACCTTGGCTTGTTTCTGTAAAAGCAGATTATGATTTGCGAGATGGTAAAAGATTGTTTGGTCATGGAGTAGGAATGAGCCAGCGTGATGCTGAACTTCGTGCTGACGACTTGGGAACAGGTTGGGTTGATTTGATAAAATATTATTATACTGGAGTTCAGGTTGAGAGGTTTTATAAATAAAATTTTCTTTAAAAAATAAAAAAAGAGCAGATTACTTCTGCTCTTTTGCTATACAAAATCAAAAGTGATTCCAAAATAGTCGTCATCTTCAATACGTTTTTTTGTTTTGAGCCAGTGAGTTTCACAAATAATTTCCACAAAAGCAAAAAAAGCATTTCTATTTTGAATAAAACAAACAGGCACAACTCCTTTTCCGTAAAGTTGAATATCTGTAAAATCGCAGGCATCATCTCTATTAGAAATAATTTTAGCCAGTTTTTTCTTGCCGTCATAAACAAATCCTCCGTCAGGTCTCACCACAAAATATTTATAATCATATTTTCTACATAAAGTACAAATCCATTTATTATTTTGTGTGTGCGGTTTGTTTATACCCATTCCAAGAGTAAAAGCAAGAAGTTCTGCAAAATTTGTGAACATAGAAAAATCATTCAAGAACATTAGAAATTTTTGTCTTCCGTCTTTGCCTTTATGCCAATATATTTCTTGCCAAATTCCACTTTCATATTTAAGAATTTTTAGACATTTTGTAATTGGATCAAACACAAGTTTGGAACCAACATCTATGAAAGTTCGTTGTCCTTCTTTTGTGATTATCGCCATTTTACCCACCTTTTTTATTGTTAAAGTGCTATTTTATTTGTACCACATATCAAAATTTTTTCCAACAAAAAATCGCTCGAAAGCGATTTTTTGTTTTTCTTAGAGAGCTTCTTCAACGTTCTCTTCTTCTTTTCCCAATTTTCCTTGTTCTTCTGGTGGAGCTATTCCTTTTTCTAAAACTTCCCAAATTTCTTTTCTAATTTTTTCCATTAGTTTTGGAGTATCTTTAAGATATTGTTTTACTTTTTCTCTTCCTACTCCTAGTTTTTCTTCTTCAAAAGTATAACTGTTTCCAGATTTATAAATTACTTTGTATTGAACTCCAACATCCAACAAATCTCCCGGAATAGAAATACCTTCATTATACATAATATCAAACTCAGTTGTTCGAAAAGGTGCGGCAACTTTATTTTTTACTATTTTAACTTTTACTCTATTTCCAATTATCTTTTCTCCTTGTTTTATTTGAGCCGCTCTTCTTATTTCAATTCTTACAGAACAATAAAACTTTAAAGCATTTCCACCTGTTGTGGTTTCAGGATTTCCAAAGAATACTCCAATTTTATTACGAATTTGGTTGATAAAAATAACGATTGTTTTTGATTTACTTACAACACCGGTTAATTTACGAAGTGCTTGACTCATTAATCTTGCTTGCAAACCCATGTGGGATGCTCCCATATCTCCGTCTATTTCTGCTTTTGGAACAAGTGCTGCAACTGAGTCTACAACCACTACATCAACAGCGTTTGAGCGTACAAGTGTTTCCAAAATTTCCAAAGCTTGTTCTCCTGTGTCTGGTTGGGATATCAACATATTATCTACATCAACTCCAATCTTGCGTGCATAGTCTGGGTCTAGTGCATGCTCTGCATCAATAAAAGCGGCAATTCCACCTTGTTTTTGAACCTCTGCAATTACGTGCTGTGCTAAAGTTGTTTTTCCACTTGATTCCGGTCCAAAAATTTCAATAATTCTTCCACGTGGCACTCCTTTTACTCCTAGAGCAATATCTAGAGAAATAGAACCTGTTGAAACAGTGTCAACATCCATTGCTCGTGATTCTCCAAATTTCATTATAGACCCATCCCCGTATTTTTGTTTTATCTGGTCTACTGCATTTTGTGCTGCTTGTAGTTTTCCCTTTAGTTCATCTGATTTTGCCATATTTTTTAATTACTTAAGGTTTTAAAAAGAAGGAGATTAACCCTCTTGCTGGTAGTGTATTCATTTTAATTTGGTCTGTCAAATTTACTCCGTATAAGAAAATTCTTGGTTTTCTTTTAGTATTATATAGCGAGTATCCGTAATAGTTTTTCCATATTTTTTTTTGGCTGAAATTACAATAGTATTTAACCCTTTGTTTAAATTTATTGTTTCTGTAAATTCTCCGGTTTCTGAAGTTTTTACAATTTTTCCGTTTATAAGTACACTGATTTCTGGATTTGTTTTTCCATGAATTTCTGTAGTATATTCTTGGGTTATTTTTCCGTTTTCTGGAGAGTATAAAATAAGTGTAGGTGGTTTTAAAATATTTTGGACTTGAAAACCCAAATAACCAAAAAAAATAAGAATAACCATTAAAACTAATACAATCCTAAGTATGCGTGGAAGATTATGAGAAGAATAGGACATTTCTTTTTGGTTGTATGTAGTAGGTTCAGAATATTTTTTTGTAAATATTGAATCTAATTCTGGGGGTATTTTAACTTCTAAATAATTGGCGTATTTTTTAATAAAAAACTTTGTATAAATATCTGCAAAAGGAAGATTGTCTAATTCACCTGATTCTATTATTTCTAAATATGATCTACTAATCTTTGTTTTTTTTGCCACAGTATCTAAATCTATTTTTGAATAGATTCTTTCATCTTTTAATTTTAAACAAATTTCTAAAATTATTAAATTATCATTCTCAAAAACCTCTTCTTGTTGTATTTTAGAATTCTTCATCATATAAATCATCTTCGCTTTCTTTAATCTCAATATCTAAAAAATCTTCATCATCAAATTTTTCATTCTGTTCTTCTTCTTTGTCTTTGAACACATTTAACTCTGCGCCAGTGTTATTTGTTAAAGGAATTTCTTGTATTTTTTGTTGGGTTGGCATAGTTTCTTCTGCTGTATTTAGTATGTCTCGAGGTTTAGAGCCTTGTTGTTCACTTATTATTCCAGCTTGTTCGAGTTCATCCATAAGACGTGCAGCACGCGCATAACCAACTCTAAGTCTTCGCTGTAAATAAGAAGCACTAGCTTTTCCAGCTTCCATTACTATTTTTTTAGCTTCTTCAAAAAGTGCATCTTGACTACTAGAACTTCCTCCGCCAAACATATTTACAGCCCCACCATTTCCTCCATCTTTTGAAAGTATACTTGAGTCATAAATATTTTCTCCATCTACTTTTAGAAATTTAACAACACTTTTTAATTCTTCTTCGGATATAAAAGCTCCCTGAATACGAACGGGTTTAGAAAGATCTGCCGTTTGCAAAAGCATATCTCCTTTACCAACTAGTTTTTCAGCTCCGGGAGCGTCTAAAATTGTTCTAGAATCAATAAGAGATGCCACAGAGAAAGCAATTCTACCGGGGATATTTGCTTTCATAAGACCTGTAATTACATCTACACTTGGTCTTTGTGTGGCTAAAATTAAATGAATTCCAACAGCTCTTGCCATTTGTGCTAAACGTATAATTCCAGATTCTACCTCATTAGCGGCTGTTGCCATAAGGTCAGCAAGTTCGTCTACAATAAATACTATGTTAGGCAGTTTTTTGTCCGGATGTTTTTCGTTGTAAGAAAGAATATCTCTATTTCCAACCGATGCTAGAACTTCAAATCTTCTGTTCATTTCTTCTATTGTCCAACGAAGTGCGTTTACCATATCTTGTGTGTTTGTAATTACAGGTGTAAGTAAATGTGGAATTCCATTATAAAGTGTTAATTCTACACGTTTAGGATCAACCATAATCATACGAAGTGTTTCTGCTGTATTTTGGTAAAGAAGACTCATTATAACAGTGTTCATACAAACTGTTTTTCCAGATCCTGTTGCACCCGCTATTAAAAGATGTGGCATTTTTGGTAAATCGGCAAACCAAACTTTTCCACCAACATCTTTTCCAAGAGCTATCATCATATTGTGTTTTCTTTCTTCAAATTCTTTACTTTCAAATAGCTCACGAATACTAACGATTGCGGCTTTTTGGTTTGGAACTTCTATCCCAACTAAAGATTTCCCTGGTATTGGGGCTTCAATTCTGATAGGGTGGGCTGCCAATGCGAGAGCCATATTATTTGTAAGAGAAGCAATTTTTGACAAACGAACTCCACGGGCAGGTTTAAAGGAATATTGTGTAACTGTTGGACCAACTCTAACTTCTCCAATTTCCACATTTACTCCAAAATCACTTAAAGTTTCTTGTATAATTCTTACATTTAGTTTTATATCTCCACTTGTTGGTTTTCCTTTTCTGGTTGTTAAAAGTCTAATTGGTGGTAAATCTTTAATAACCACTCTTTGGCTCCAAGAATCAGTTACTGGCTTCGCATTACTTTGTACTGGTTTTTCTTGCTCATCTTCATCCTTACTTTTTATTTTACGGGCTAGAAAATTACCTACACGGCTGCCACTTTCTTCTTCGCCATCTTCTTTTCCATACATTCCGTTGATTTTAATTTCAGTATTTTTATCTTTACTTGCAAAAGATTCTGTGTCTCCTACAACTCTGGTGTTTAGAGAACCAAGAATTCTTTTATTTAAATTAAGTAAATGCGCAATACTAGTATTAAAGAGAAGTAATAAAGCAACACATACAAAACCTATAAGCACAATTAAACTTGCCGTTTCTCCCAAATATGTTTTTAGTGGCCAAGCAGCCATTCCAAAAATTCCACCACCTTCGCCGTCCAATGCTTTAATCCACATTTGGCTAGCATCAAACTTAAGATGAAGGATGCTAGATGTGGCTAAAAAAAACAAAAAAGCACCAATTCCGTGGGTTGCTTTATAATTATATTCTACATCTTTTACAAAAAACCAAGCCAAAACAGCAAGCACAATAGGTACAAAGTATCTAGTAAACCCAAATAATGAGCTTAAAATCCATTTATCTATAATAATTCCGACCGTTCCAGCATTTTGGAAAAAGCTTAATGTAATTATTATTGCCAAAACTATAATAAGTATGGCTACGATTCCCCTTGATAAATTAGGGTTAAAAGGTTCTTTTTGTTGTTTTTTCTTTCTAGGCATAAATTTTATTCTGAGAGTTATTTGAGTAAATTATAGCATAGAAACTACTATTAAAATACTCTTAAAATCATTTTTTTAAAAAAAGCGGTTTATTTATTTGACAAAATCCAATCAATGAGATATAATTATGTTCGCTTTTATTTTTACTTATTTTGTTCTGTTTTTTGTGGTAAAATAAGTGTAAATCAAAAGTAGTCCGCTTTATAAAAATCTACGCCAAACGATAATCGTTAGTGCGCGGGTTATTGCACGGGAGTGTACAAATAAACCATGCAAAAAGATAAAAGAGGTTTAAATTAAATTATTTAAGAGCGTTCTCTAACAGAGAGCGTATTTTTTGTTAATTGGATAACGTTATTTTAAGAAAAGAAAGTTTAAAAATTTGACTTTTCCAAATTTTTATTCTTAATCGCGAATAGTAGTTGTGAAAAGACTTAGTAACACATAGGTTTAAAACAATTAAGCGAGTGTGAAAAAATAGGGTTTAATATCCTATACAAACATTTTACAAATATATCATATACTAGATTTATATACCAAGATAAATCTATTAACAGTTTCTTATATTATGTTAGTATACAAGAGACAGCCGTTAAAGACAAAGGAGCGTAAATTTTTTACTAAGTTAAGTTCAAGTTTGCCTGTTCCAGATCTTATTGAGGCTCAAAAAGATTCGTACAGTTGGTTTTTAAAAGAGGGTATTAGGGAACTTTTTGAAGAAGTTTCTCCTATTAGCGATTTTACAGGACGTGATTTAGAACTTTATTTTGAAGATTATTTTATCGATGAGCCGAAATTCGATGAAACAACTTGTCGAGAAAAAAACATTACTTTTGAAGCCCCACTTCGCGCAACAGTTAAATTATCAAACAAAAGAACAGGAAAATCAACCAATCAGGAGATTTATCTTGGAGATATCCCACTTATGACAGATCGTGGTACTTTTGTTGTAAATGGAATTGAGCGTGTTGTTATTTCTCAGCTTATTAGAAGTCCAGGAGCATTTTTTACAGGAGAAAACATTCGCGGTCGTCGTTATTATGGAGCAAAAATTATTCCAAATCGTGGTGCTTGGGTTGAAATTGAAACAGATCAAAATAATGTAATTTGGGCAAAAGTAGATAGAAAACGTAAAGTTGCTGTTACTGCACTTTTGCGTGCTTTTGCAGGCCTTAACAATGAACAGATTGTTGATTTGTTTAAAGATGTAAATAATCATCCAAACATAGATTTTATTGAAAACACTTTAAAAAAAGATGTTTCTTCAAACGAAGAAGAAGGTTTAATTGAGGTTTACAAACGTATTCGTCCGGGTGATTTGGCTACAGCGGACAACGCAAAAAGTCTTATTCATTCAATGTTCTTCAATTTTGAAAGATACGACTTGAGTAAAGTTGGAGTATATAAATTTAACACTAAATTTAATCTTGGTTTGTCAGGAAAAGATTTTGAAAAGAAAGAAAATCGTATTTTATCACCGGAAAAATTAGTTTCTGTTATAAAAGAAATTATTAGACTCAACATTACGCAAGAAGAACCAGATGATATAGATCATTTAGGAAATAGACGTGTTCGCGCTGTTGGAGAATTGGTGCAAAATAGATTCAGAGTAGGTTTATCTAGAATGGAACGTATTATTAGAGATAGAATGAGTACCTATGAACTTATAAAATTATCTCCGAATAAACTTGTAAATGCACGTCCAGTTATTGCTTCAGTTCATGAATTCTTTATGAGCGCACAGCTTTCACAGTTTATGGAGCAGGTAAACCCATTGGCAGAATTAGAACATAAACGTCGTATTAGCGCTTTGGGACCTGGCGGACTTTCTCGTGACAGAGCAGGATTTGAGGTTCGTGATGTTCATACAACACACTACGGTCGTGTTTGTCCTATTTCCACTCCGGAAGGACCAAATATTGGATTGGTTGGACACTTAGCTTCTTACGCAAAAATAAATAGTTTTGGATTTTTGGAGACACCTTATAGAAAGGTTGCAAGTGAAGTACCGAATGAAGTTCGTTTTACTGAAGGTGAATTTTCTGCAATAACAGTAAAAGGAATCGTGGAAAAAGGTGATAAAATTACCAAAGAAATTGCAAATAAATTAGCAGGGACAAAAGCAAAAACCATTAAAGTTAAACCTCGTATAACCAATGAAATTGTTTATTTAAACTCTTTTGAAGAAGAGCGTACAGTAACTGCAAGTGCCACAACACCAGTTGATGGGGATGGCTTTATTTTGGGAGAGCGTGTTCCAGCCCGTGCTTATGCAGAATCTACAATTGTAAATGTTGAAGATATTAGATATTTGGATGTAGCTTCAAATCAGATTTTGAGTGTTGCAACAAGTCTTATTCCTTTCTTGGAGCACGACGACGCTACACGTGCTTTGATGGGTTCAAACATGCAAAGACAGTCTGTACCTTGTATTACTCCGGATGCACCACTTGTTGGAACCGGAATGGAAAAAGATGCGGCAAAAAATAGTGGATATGTTATTCATGCAGATGCAACAGGTGAAATTACTTATATAGATGGAGATAAAATTGAAATTACAAGTACAAAAGGTGAAGTATTTTTGCATAAATTAAAAAAGTTTGTCAGATCGAACGTTTCTAGTTGTATAAATCAAAGACAGTTGTTAGTTTGGGCGACCATGTTAAAAAAGGAGAACCTCTTTGTGATGGTCCTTCTATAGATAGTAGTGAATTGTCTTTAGGTCAAAACGTTTTGGTTGCATACATGATGTGGGATGGGTTCAACTACGAAGACGCTATTATAATTTCTGAAAGATTAGTGCAATCTGATAGGTATACATCAGTTCATATTGAAGATTATACATTAGATATTCGTGAAACAAAGCTTGGACCGGAATTGGTGACCAGTGATATACCAAATGTAAGTGAAGAAAAATTAAAGAATTTAGATGCAGAAGGTGTGGTTCGTATTGGAGCAGAAGTTCATTCAGGCGACATCTTGGTTGGTAAAATTAGTCCAAAAGGTGAAACAGAACTTTCTCCTGAAGAAAGACTTCTTCGCGCAATTTTTGGAGAAAAGGCTAGAGACGTTCGTGATTCTTCTCTTTATTTGGAACATGGGGATAAAGGTAAAGTTATGGATGTAAAAGTATTTTCAGCAGAAGAAGGCGATAGACTGCAGGCTGGAGTTATTAAACAAGTTCAAGTGACTGTTGCAGATATGCGTAAAATCCAAGTTGGAGATAAAATGGCTGGACGTCATGGAAACAAAGGGGTTATTGCTCGTGTAGTTCCTGTAGAGGATATGCCTTTCTTAGAAGACGGTACTCCAGTTGACATTATACTTTCACCTTTGGGAGTTGTTTCTCGTATGAACTTAGGACAGCTTCTTGAAACTCATCTTGGTTTGGCTGCAAACGCTCTTGGATACAAGGCGGCTAGTCCAACTTTAGATGGAATTTCAGAAGAAGAAATTCAAGCAGAATTAAAAAAAGCCGGATTTCCGGAAGATGGACAATTACAACTTCATGATGGTAGAACTGGAGAACCTTTTGATCATAAAACAACTGTTGGTTACAACTATATGTTGAAACTTAACCATATGATTGAAGATAAAATCCACCAACGTTCTATTGGCCCTTATAGTCTTATTACTCAACAACCTCTTGGGGGAAAAGCTCAGTTTGGAGGACAGCGTTTTGGAGAAATGGAAGTTTGGGCTTTGGAAGCTTATGGAGCAGCACACACTTTGCAAGAGATTTTGACTATTAAATCTGATGATGTGCCAGGACGTTCAAAAGCGTACGAAGCAATTATCAAAGGTGAGCCAATTACAAAAGTAAATGTTCCGGAATCATTCAATGTATTAACAAGAGAACTTAAAGGTCTAGCTCTTGATGTTGAACTTCTTAAGAAAACTGATAATGGGTATATTGCTATCAACGAAGGAAAAGCAACTCAACATTCAGAGGAGTAAATATTAAACCAATAAACATCTAAGCATATGAATCGTGATGCATTACATTCAACTGACTTTGACGCTTTGGCCTTAAAAATTGCTTCTCCGGAAGTAATTAAGGGCTGGTCATACGGAGAAATTACAAAGCCAGAAACAATAAATTATCGTACACAGCGCTCTGAAAAAGCAGGGCTTTTTGCCGAAGAAATTTTTGGACCTACAAAAGACTGGGAGTGTTATTGTGGAAAGTACAAGAAAATTCGTTTTAAAGGTATAACTTGTGATAAATGTGGAGTAGAAGTTACTCATTCGCTTGTACGTCGTGAACGTATGGGTCATATTGAACTTTCTGCACCAGTAACTCACATCTGGTTTTTACGTTCAATTCCATCAAAAATAGGTTTGGTTTTGGATATGTCTATCCAAGCGTTAGAAAAGGTTATCTATTTTGCTTCTTTTATAATTACAAAAGTAGATGAAGATTTAAAATTAGAAACACAAGAAGAACTTAAAGCAGAGTTTAAAAGTAAAAGAAAACAACTTGAATCACAATTTAAGTCTAAAATTGCGGATGCTGTAAAAAATGGTCAAAAAGAAGATATTATAGAAGAAATAGCAACAGAAAGAGACAGAAAAATTGCTGAACTTGAAGAAGATTTTTCTTATGCGGAAAAAGAATTGAAGGAAATTGCAGTAATGAGTCTAGTTTCAGAGAACCAATACCAAGAAATTTCTCTAAGATTTGGACATATTTTTGAAGCAAGAATTGGAGCAGAAGCTGTAAGAGAATTATTAGAAAAATTAGATTTAGAAAAAACAACAGCAAATTTAGAGGAATTAATTAAAAGTAGCAAGGGGGCGAAACGTGATAGATTGGTTCGTCGTGTAAAACTTTTGACAAGTCTTATAAAAAATAATATCAGACCAGAGTGGATGGTGTTGTCTTTATTGCCGGTAATTCCACCGGATTTACGCCCAATGGTTGCATTAGACGGTGGTAGATTTGCGACAAGTGACTTAAATGACTTGTACAGACGTGTTATCAACAGAAACAACCGATTAAAAAGATTAATAGATCTAAATGCACCAGAGGTAATTCGCAGAAATGAAAAAAGAATGCTTCAAGAGGCTGTTGATGCTTTAATTGACAATAATGCCAGAACTTCAAAAACTGTAACAGCTTCAACTGGTCAAAAACGTCAATTGCGTTCTTTGGCAGACATTTTGAAAGGTAAACAAGGACGTTTCCGTCAGAACCTTTTAGGTAAACGTACTGA
>CAZHUL010000008.1:0-15895 GCA_964535435.1 uncultured Gammaproteobacteria bacterium
TTAAATAAACGTTTCTGGATTCCCGATCAAGCCGGGAATGACAAGACAGATTTTTGACTTTTTTTATTCCTTACTTAATCTGCATAATCTGCTTACTCTGCCTAATTTGCTTTTCTTTAAACGACTTCGCCACCCATTAAATTTGCTAAATCTTCTATTTGTTTTTTATTTTCCGGCTGTTCTTCCGAGAAATCGTTTACCTCCACATCCATAAAAACTTTTGTACCTAAAATATCGGCTAATGCAGACAAAAGTTTTGGGGAATTATTTGTGTCTGTAAGTTTATCTTTGTGAAAACTGAAAGGTACAGATACTTTAATAACATTTCCCTCTAAACTTATTATATTTATCATTCTTAAAATAAAAACAAGCGATGGATTTTCTTCTTCAATTTTTGAGATTAAAATGGGCCATTTTTGTTTTATTGTTTCTACATTTATATCTAACTGAGGAGTTTCTGTTTCTGCTGGAAGTTCTTTAATTATTTCTGGTTCTTTTTGTGGGGGAATTTCTATTTCTTCTTTTGGTTCTTCTGTTTGGGTTTCTTCTATTTTTGGCTCTTTTGGAGTTTCTACTGCAGGCTTTGGTTGTAATTCAACCTTTTCTTTTATTATTTGGATTTTTTCATTTTTATCACAAGTCCATTCAATTATAAAAAGTTCTAATGGAAGTTGCGGAATAGGGGAGTTTGGAATTTCCTGCTTTCTTTTTATCAATAAATCTATTAAATTTACAAGATCTGCGTTTGTGATTTTATTTTGTAAATTATTTATTTGTTTTTGTGAATTCTTGTCTAAATTAATTTCTGTAGTCCCCAAAGCTGGGTTTGATTTTAAAATTAGGATATTACGAAGTAAATCTAATAAATTTAAAGTCATTTGTTTTGGATTGGAACCGTTTTCTATAATTTCGTTTAGGTTTTGCAAACAAGAAGAGGTGTTTTTTTGGAATAAATTTTCTGTAAATTCTAAAATGTCTTCTATATTTGATGCAGGTAAAAACATGTTTGCCATTTCTGTGGTGATTTTCTTTTCTCCAGAGGAGGTTAATTGGTCTAAAAGTGAAATTGCATCACGAAGATGTCCTTCACTTTTTTTAATTATTCTGTTTAGTACTTCATCTTCTACAATAAGTTTTTCTTTTTTAACAATCTCTATAAGATGATTTTTTATTTCTTCTGCATCTATTTTTTTGAATTCAAATCTTTGGCATCTGGAAATTATGGTGTCTGGAAGTTTATGTAATTCTGTGGTTGCCAAAATGAAAATTATGTATTCCGGTGGTTCTTCCAGTGTTTTTAGAAGGGCGTTAAATGCACTAGTTGAAAGCATATGTATCTCGTCGATAATAAATACCTTAAAAGGGGAGATAGAGGGTTTAAATTGAGCATTTTCTATAATGTTTTCGCGAACAGTATCAACTCCGGTATTACTTGCGGCGTCAATTTCAATAACATCTATAGAGCGACCTTCGGTAATAGAAGTACAAGAAGAACAAGAATTGCATGGTTCAAATTTTTTATCTTTTCTTTCTGTACAGTTTACCGCTTTGGCAATTAGTCTGGCGGTTGTGGTTTTTCCTATTCCGCGTGGTCCAGAAAAAAGATAAGCATGTGCAGTATTGTTTTTTGAAAGTTGGTTTGTAATGGTTTGTATAATGTGAACTTGTCCTGCAACTTGCTCAAAGTTTTGTGGTCTGTATTTTCTATATAATGACATAATTTTATTGATGAATCGCTTTGCTTGTTCTATCACTTCGTTTAATCTATCACTACTCTTGATGAAAATGATGGAATAGAGGAAGGGAATTAGAATGTTTAAAGTAAAAGTATTATAGCCGTCTCTATTGATTTGGTAAAGGGACAAAAATCTATCCACAGGACAGATTGACTTAGACTATTGACACTACCCTTTGCATTCTATAGTGGGTGTGATATGCTATCTGTGTTAATTAACCTGGTAATAAATATATTATATGCCAAGAAAAATGAATCCGGCTTTAATGAAGCCAATGACCCTTTCCAGCGACCTTGAAGCAGTAGTTGGAAAAGGACCTATGCCACGTTCTCAGGTGGTAAAAAAAATCTGGGAGTATATTAAAAAGTACGACCTACAGAACCCAGCAAACAAAAGAAACATTCTTGCTGATGAAAAACTAAAATTACTTTTTGATGGAAAAGGAGAGGTGACAATGTTTGAAATGACAAAGTTAATTTCAAAACACATTTCATAATTACTTTAGAAAATATTAAAAAACTCGCTAAGTTGCATAGCGAGTTTTTTAATATTTGTCTTTAGAAAGACTTTTTTATGATATTTTCTACTGCTCCCCATTCACTTTCTTTTTCTTTTGGAACTAATAACACAACGCTATCTCCGGAATTACCTTTATAAAATGAAATAGAAGCATTTAGAACTTTGATAGATTTTCCGTTATACATTGCAACCCATTGATCATTTTCTTCATCGTACACCAATGTTCCTGTTATTCGTTTTTTTTCTGTTGGTTTGATTTGTTTATAAACAAATGATCCGTTTTCTTTTATGGTTAGTTTAAGCGTGTCTCCTTCTACTAAACGAGACTTGCTGGCATAATTTTCCGGTACAGAATATTCATGGCCGTCTGGCCCAATCATGGCGGTTCCATTGAAGATTCCTTCTACAACTTGGTGGCCATCTTCGGTGTAGGAACTGCCTATCAGAGTATTTTCTTTATCGGTTGTTTTGTCGTCAAGTAAATTCAAAATTTCGTTTAATTTGCTTTGCATTAAAAGAATTGTTGTTTTTATTTTTTCTTTATCTATTTTTTTATCTTTTGATGAAGTTGTGGTGATTTCTGTTTTTGAAAGTTCTTCTTCTGTTTTCGATTCTTTCTCCTCGTGAATTTCTTTAGAAGATTTATAATCTGATTGTGTTTTTTCTTCTGTATTTTTTGGAATATCAAGATAATCAATAGTATTCCAGTTTTCTTTAATAAGTTCTTCTGTAGATTTTTCTATTGTACTTCGGTCTGGCGGAATAGCATCAAAATTGTCTGGTGTGGTATCTTTTTCTAAAAAAACATTATTTTCTACAATATCATCATCATTTTCTTCTTGAATCGGTAAAAAAGGGTCTAAAAAAGAACTTGAATTATTTTGTGAGTTGTCCATACTTTTATTTTTATTTTTAAATGGAAATATTATATTAACATCTTGATGAATTAAAGGCAAGATTTTCGTTTATACGTTATCCTGAGCGAAACGAAGTGAAGTCGAACGGATCTCAGATTAGAACCTTGAATATTCATAGTTTTGGTGATACCATCATGAAAACCCCTCTCTTCGCCAAAAGGATGGCGTTAGAGAAAAGCAAATTAGATAGAGCAAGCAGATTAAGTAAGGAAAATTAGGAAGTTGAGAAAGTCTACAAAGTCATTGTTCCAGCCAAGCGAAGTAATTTATTGCTTGTTTATTTTGATGTTTCTATTGGTGGAGTTTCTGTTTGAATTATGGCTTCTCCTATTTTTGTTCTGTCCATAATTTCGTATTCTACTATCTCTCTATTTCGTCCGTATTTTAGTCTGGCTAATTCTTTGATGGCTCCAGCTAGTTTTTTATTTCCGGAAATAGGAGGATATGTTTTCATATTAAACGGCTTACTGGCGGTATTGCCAATCAAAAGTTTTATGTAAGTTGTAAATTCCTCAACATTTATAAGATCGTAAGCTCCAAAAACAGGTGCAAATTCTTTGGCTAACACATCTGCATCTTCTGGCCCAATCCTAAACGAACAAATGGATCCAACATTTCCAAGAACTGCATCACGAATTCCAGAACCACCCTTGTCGTCTATAAGTTGCCCCATATATTGGTGGGCAATTGTAAGGTTAAGACGATATTTTCTAGCTTCAGATAAAATTGTAGAAATTGAATCTGTAATAAAGTTTTGGAACTCGTCAATATAAAGGTAAAAATCATGACGTTCTTCTTCCGGAAGATCTGCTCTGCCAAATGCAGCCATTTGTAATTTTGCAACTATAATTAGTCCAAGTAATTTTGCGTTTATTTCTCCTGTTTTTCCTTTTGCTAAGTTTACAAGTAGAATCTTCTTTTTATCCATTATTTCTCTAAAGTCTAATCCGGACTTTTGTTGTCCCATTATATTTCGCATCATGGTGTTTTCTACAAAACGACCAACTTTGGAGATAAGGTAACCAAGCATTTCAGATTTATGAAAATCACTGGTTTTGGCCATTTCTTTTTCCCAGAAAGCCCTTACTACAGGATCAGTTAGTTTATCTAAGTATTGTTTTACATAACTATCGTCTGTAAACATTCTCGGGATGTCTATAATTGTTCCTGGGTTTTCTATATCGGCCATTAAAGTTAACATAACATTTCTCATGTTGTGTTCAAACATTGGGCCAATCATTTCTGGTGGAAATAATTTGTAGAAAATAGAAATCATTTCTTGGACTGCAAAGTCTTTTTGATCTTCAGATTTTGCATCTAACATATTTAATCCAATAGGGTATTCCAAGTCTGATGGATTGAAAATTATGACATCTTCTGCTCTTTCTTTTGGAATGTGTTCTAAAATATATTCAACCAAATCTCCGTGTGGATCTACTACACAAACACCTTTTCCAGCTTGAATATCTTGGACAGCCATTCCACTTATAAATACAGATTTTCCTCCTCCAGACTTTCCAATAATATAAAGGTGTCTGCGTCGGTCTGAATCTGTCATACGAATTTTTACATCTTGACCACGGTACAAAGTGTGTCCAAGCAGAAGCCCTTCTTTTGGAATGTTTGTTGGAGGTGGCGCTTTGCGTGCAGCAAGCCATTTTATATTTGGTGCATCAGTAGAGTGAAGTGGTGGGTGCCAAATTGATGACATTTCTTCGGTATTTAAAATGAAATGTTGTTTGTCATTGAAAGATCTATAAATAAAATCTCGGATAATTTTTGACTGGCTACGAGGTATGTGCGCAACAAAATTACTTCCAAATTGGTACATATTATACTGACCAAAAGAATCTATAAGGTTGTCTAGGTTTTGTTTTGCTTGCGACTCATCATCAGAAATACTTAAAATTCTTGTGGTTACTTCTAATCCACCTTTGGATATTTTTTCTTCAATTCCTCTTACCATCTCTTCTTCTTTTTGGGAGAGTTGATAAGCTTCTGGTTTTAGAGCATCTTTATCACCGGCGGTGTGGCTAAAAAATTCTGAAAATAGATTCATTAATTTTGAAAAAGCACTTGTATTTATAACTTTTTCTATTTTTTTACCTTTTTTTACATCACGCACTAATGCACGTCCGGCGCTTCGCCAATCGTTGCCAGCCGGATGAATTATGAATTGAATAGCCGCTGAACTATTTGAATCTTGAATTTTTGCCAACGAGTTTAGTGGGGCAGATAGTGGATCCGAATCCATTGCTTTGTAAGTTTTAAACGGAAATGAGTTTGGACCCTTTGCTTTCATATAAGCACCAACAATTGTACTTTTTTCAGAAAAAATATTGTAGTCTGTCATTTCATCTATTTGGGCTTCTGGATATTGTGCATGAATTTGTTGTTCTATAAATTCTTTCTTTTTCCTTGGCACAACTACATAAAATGAAATAAGACTTTCGTGTACAACTATTTCAAAAGAAAGTGTTTGTTTAAGACCTGTAAACCATGTGAAAGCACCACGTTTATTTTTTGTTCCGGCAATTGCAGAAAATAAGGTTTCTGTTACGCCAATTTCTTCTTTTATTTGTTCTAGTCTGTCTTCTGTTCCTGTGCCGGTTTCTGAGGATTTTTCTTTTGGAACTAAAATTTGTAGAACTGTCATATCTGTGCCTTGTTCAGAACGAGTTGTAGAATGAAAAACAGCCTTTAAAACATATAATAAACCTACAAGTCCAGCAACCGATACAAATATGCCTACTAAAAGAAAAAGGACTGTATAATCACCAAGTCCGCCTATAGTTATGTTGTCATTTAAATTTGGGAGTGTCGTGAGTTGAAGTAAAAACATATGTCTATATGGCAAAGTGTTTTAGTGCTAGGATTTTGTCAGCTTTTATTTTGGCTTCTTGTTCTAAAAAGAATTTATTGATACCAGGTAAAATTTTTAGCCAACTTAAAAGTAGTTTAATTATTTTTTTGATATTAATTTTTGTTTTATTCATTAATAATCTTATTTTTCCCAAAACTTCGTCTCCTTTTATTTTGAATTCTTGTTTTTGCACAGGAGTTAATTCTAAAAATGCATCTTTTAGGTCTTCTTCCATTATTTTTTCTATTTTTTGTGTCATCTCGTCTTTTACTTGTGGCATTGTTGGCTTTGCTCTTTTTGGTTTTTCTGTCTGTGCAATAAATCTTACCTCCGGTTGAATTTTTATAGGTGTTAATTCTTGAATAGGTTTCTCTTGTGTTTGTTCACTTTCTGGCATCACAACTTCACGCTCTGTTTGTGGAGCGTTTATTTCTAAATTTTTTGTTTTTTCTAAAAAGTTTTGGGGATCAGACATTTTTTTAAATTAACTGAATACAAGTAGGATTATTTCTGAATATTTTTACTTTTCGTCTCGTTTAAAATTTAGAGATTTCGCTAACGAAAATATATTTAGAATTAATCCTTGTACTTATTATACCAAAAAAAAGAAAAGCAATCTATTCGTTGCTTTTCTTTAGTTGTGCATATTTATTTATCTATTTACTTATTTTCTGCCCATCAGAAGTATCTTCCACAGTAAAACCTAGGTTTTCTATTTCTTTCCTTAGTTTATCGCTTTCACTCCAGTTTTTTTCTTTTCTGGCTTCTTCTCTTTTTTTTGCTAATCCTTTTATATTTGTTGGAATTTCTTCTTGTTTTGTTTTATCTAATTCTAATCCTAAAACTTCGTCAAATTTTAAAACAGTTGCTTTTTTCTTTCCGTCAGATTTCTCACTTTTTAATAATTCCCAAATTAAAGCCAAAGCTTGTGGTGTATTCAGATCATCATTTACAGTCTTTAAAAATTTTTTCTCATATATTTTGCAGGTTTCTGTTGGCTCTCCTAAATTTAATATAGCTTTTTGTAATTTTTCTAATCCGGTTTGTGCCGCCTCCAAAGCTTCCCAAGAAAAAGTTAGTTGTTTTCTATAATGTGCTTGCAAAATAAAAAAGCGGTAGACGAGTGGGCTGAATCCTTTTTCCTTTAAAGTTTCCAAAGTCAAGAAGTTTTCATCAGATTTGGCCATTTTTACTTTTCCGGTTAACAAAAATTCTCCGTGCATCCAAATATCCACTGGTTTTTTGCCGGTAAAAGCAGTGGACTGCGCAATTTCGTTGGTGTGGTGAACTGGAATATGGTCAACTCCGCCACAATGAATATCAAAGTGTTCGCCAAGATATTTTATACTCATCGCAGAACATTCCAAATGCCAACCTGGGAAACCCATTTTTCCAAAAGCTTTCCACTCCATTTGTCTTTTTTCTTCTAGTTTACTAAATTTCCACAAAGCAAAGTCGTGGATATTTTTCTTTTCTCCTATTTCTACTCTTTTCCCGGCTTGCAATTCTTGATTTTTTAGGTTTGCAAGTTCACCATAATTTGCGTCTTTTGTGGTGTCAAAATAAATTGCATTTTCAGTTTCATAAGCAAAACCATCTTTCAATAATTTTTCCACCATTTCTATTTGTTCTTTTATATGTTCGGTTGCTTTACACAAAGTTGTCGGTGGTAAGATATTTAATTCTTCCAAATCTTTTTGAAAAGCCTTTGTATAAAATTCGGCAATTTCTTTGGCACTTTTCTTTTCTTTTTTTGCTGCTTTTTCTAATTTATCCTCTCCTTCGTCTGCGTCGTCTGTTAAATGTCCTACGTCTGTAATGTTCATGACGTGATTTACCTTTTCTCCATTATAAAGAAGAACGCGTTTTAAAATATCCTCAAAAACATAGGTTCGTAGATTTCCTATATGTGCATAATTATAAACAGTCGGGCCACAAGTATATAAACCAACTTTTTCTCCGATTGGTTTAAATTCTTCTTTTTTCCGCGTTAGCGTATTGAATAGTTGTAATTTCATATAAGTAATTTGTGTTAACGATGTGTATTATATGTAAGGAAGCGGTGGTTGTAAATAGCTGTGTATAGTTTTATTATTTTATTGTTTGTTTTATTTAATATAATAAGTTAACATAATAATAGTTCCTTACAATTTACCTTTCTGAAAGGAGAAAGCGATGACTAGTCAAAAAAGAAGGATCACCCCCGAAGAAGTATTGAAAATTATTCAAGATAATTTTGGTGATACAAATTATTTGCCAATTGAACAATATTTACAATTGTTGGAATTAACAGGATTAAATAAGACAAATTTATCTTATCATTTGCGAAAGCTTGAAATAAATTGGAGAAAATATAAAAAGTCATTTGAGGATCCCGAAGGTGTGGTTCAAAAAACTTTTGATTTTGATGAGGTTGGTCAAGTTGCCAGCGCGGAATTAACTGAAGAACAAAAAGCTGAAAAAGCTAAAAATGATGAAGAAAAATCTAGTATTGAAAGGAAAAAAACAGTTGAGAAGGTTCGGGTGTTTTTATCTAGAGCCCGAACCGTAGAGGCTATAAATCATAAGTTTGGAAAAGTAGGTTTGGAAATTTTCCAAGAATTTTGTGAGAATAATCCCGAAGGTTTTATATTGAAACAAGGAGAAAGTTCTTATAAAGAAATTACTTACTATTTTGAACAAATTGTAAATGGTTGTACAGAAGTAAAACCTAGAATTTTTACTGTGGCACAATCAGAAAATGATAGAGATTATTTGGCGATTACATTTCCTCAAGATTTAGATTTTTCCAAAAATCCAGAAGATTCGGCAATTAGGATTATCCCAATTGACTCGGTAACTTTTGGAGATCATTTGTGCGATTTGGATGCTTTCAAAGAAGTTTTGCGTAGAGCGGTTTCCAAACCTTACGTGTTTTTGTTCTTTAATGGAAATATTATTGGTGGTAGTTTGTATAATGAGTCCACGGCAGTAGATCTAAGACGTGAGTTTAAAAGTCTGATTGCTCCAGTCGCACATAAGATTTTGTGGGCACAATCTGGAAATATTGAGGCTTCCGCTTCTAATGTAGATGGTGTTGATCCACTTAGGGATGTTTGCTTTGATTTGGGAATTCATCATACGGTGCGTCCAGTCCGGGCAGATGTTTATTGGAAAGATCCTTTACACCCTGTTGAGTTTTATGCAATTCATGGTAGGTCTGGTGCAAAGAAAGATGGATCTAAATTAAATGCTATTTTGGAGGTTGCAAAAAATCAAAGTTTCCCTCATTTTACTGTAATGGGACATCTTGAAGAAGCTATTGTGGACGATTCTATTGTGTATAGCGCAGACCCTTCAAATAATAGGGTTAAAGAATCTAAGTCTTATTCAATTATTTGTCCTGGATTTAGAACATATTCTGGTTCAACTCGAGAAATAAAAGGGTACACACCTCCAGTTTCTGGTCGTGTTGAGTGTATCATTCATTTTGACAACACACCCGAAGCAACGCTCTAAAAGGAGGTAGAAAAGTGAACAACCAAGAATCGCGTGAGAAAGCAAAAGAAACTAAAAAAATAGTTAAAAAGATGTTTGTGCTTTTAAAGGGTTCTGGACATACGGTTTGGGAATTGTCTCAAAAATTGTTTATAGACGAAAACAGGGTTAATTATTGTTTAAATAAATTAACTACTTCAAAAAAATATTTGGCTGGAGGCTTTATAAATAAGTGGAGAACCCATAGTGGAAACTTTGTTTATTTGTATGTACCGCCAATTAAGAAGCGGGAACCTCTTCCAGAAAAAGTTTTTGTTTGTTTGCCAACTTCTGGCTATGAGGGCGAAAAGGGGATGTACCAAAGGGTTATAATTCCAGATGATGTTTTGGGGCCAAATAACAAACCTGCAAAATGTATAGAAATAGTTCCTTTTTATGATATCCATGTTGGTCATAGGCAGTGTGATATGGATTTGTTTAGGGCAGATGTTGAAAAAGTTAGAAGAAGACCAAATAGGTTTGCTATTTTTGGTGGCGATTCTATAGAAAATGCTCTTGGCGATTCTGCTGGTGGTGCTGCTTGGGCAGATCAAAGTTTCCCGCCAGACGAACAAAGAGTTGTTTTCGAAGAAGAAATTAGAGGTATTTCTCATAAAACTTTGGTAATGATTCCTGGAAACCATGAACATAGAACTACTAAAAAGGCTTTAATGTGTCCTTTACGTGAAGTTGCTAAATCTTTGGAAATCCCATATTTTATGGGGCCTGTAATTTTGGATGTAACTTGGCGTGGATTTCGTTGGACATTTCATATTTCTCACGGAAGAAGCGGTTCAAATACTCCGGGTGGAAAGCTTAATGCAGTTGGTAAACCCAGAAATTATGTTGTTGCCGATTACTTTATAATGGGTCATGTTCACGATAAGAAATCTCATAGAGTCTCTAGACTTGTTCCAAGAAGAGAGTTTAGAGATGGAAAATTGGTTAGTTTTGGTATTATGCAAAAAGTGGAACGAAAAATAATTTGTCCTTCGTATTTAAAATATGAGGGCACTTATGCACAACAGGCGGGTTACACACCTGGTTCACGCGAAAGTGTCATTATTCAATTAAATGCAGATGGTAATTCTACTGTTGCTACAGGTTCTAGAACTCCAGAAGGGGATGTTAGCGGAATAATTATATAATTCCTTTTTGAAAATATAGACCAAACTTAATTGTTTGGTCTTTTTTATTTTTTTTAAAATTATGGTATAATGTAAAAATTGTAGTTCACTAGTTCAAAACATAATAAACAAACTATGTCTTTATTTGGTAAAGGCGAAGAATTTTCTCTTGGCGTGGATTTTGGCGCAGGAGGAATAAAAATCGTTGAGCTTAAAAAAACAAAAGAAAGACCACAACTGTGGACTTACGGAATTGCTTCCGCAGATTTGGATATTCATGTAGATCAACAAAAAGAAGAAGTAGAAAACCCAGAAGGTAAAAAAGAAATAAAAGTAAAATCGGTAAATATTTTTGCAAACGATCCCAGAATAGAGGAGTATGGTGAACTTTTGAAAGGTTTGTGTGCACAATCAAAAGTAAATACCAAAAAAGCCGTTGCAAGTTTACCTGTTTCTTATATTTTTCATGCTGTTATAAATTTACCAAAAGTAGATAAAAAGGAACTGGAGCATCATGTTTATGCAAAAGTAAAAAAAATGACACCAAGGCCAATTGAAGAATTGCAAGTTTCTCACCAAATAATTCCACCATCTTCTGAAGACGAGAAAAATAAATTTATGAAAGTTCTGGTTACCGCCGCACCAAAAGATTTGGTTTTGTTTTTTACTTCTATTTTTCAAAAAGCAGGTTTACAGCTTACTGCGTTAGAAACAGAAGCTTTTGCGTTGGAGCGTGCTTTAGTTGGCAAAGATAAATCTACGTCTATGATTGTAGATATTGGTGCAGAAAGAACTAACTTTTTTATTGCAGATCAAGGTTTACCACTTACACACAGAAGTATAAAGTTTGGAGGAAATTATATCGACGAATTTCTTATGGAAAAATTAGGAGTTTCCAAGGAGCAAGTTGGCCAAATTAAAAAAGATATTACACTTTTGCCTACGGAAAAAATAGACAATAAAATGTTTGAATCTCTTATAGATCCAATTGTTAAAGAAATTCAGGCTGGTTTTGATTTATTTTTGCATCAAATGGGAAACGAAGAAAAACGTCCGGACAAAGTTATTTTGACTGGCGGTTCTGCTGTTTTTCCACCAATTTTGAATTTTATTAAAAGGTATTTTGATGTTAGAGTTTTTGTGGGTAATCCTTGGGCAAGAATAGCAACTCAAGAGAGTCTAAGGCCAATTTTAGACAATATTGGACCTAGAATGTCTGTGGCAATTGGCTTGGCAATGCGAGATTTAGAAAAATAAGTTTGTGTTTTGAATGTACTTCTTGTTATAATAAAAGAAAAGTTATAAAGTTCATAAAGTGAAAAGTTAAAAACTAAAAACGTTATCCCGAACGAAATGAAGCGTAGCTTGAGGGATCTCGTCTTTGATTCACTGAAACATAAATAATTATTTTCTTTTCCGTCATCCTCAACTTGATTGGGGGTCCAGTTTGAATCAACGTTTCTGGATTCTTAAGTCAAGCTGGGAATGACATTAAAAAATTAGTCCAAAAATTTCAAATGTTCGGAAGGTTAAAAAAGGGAAAAAACAAAAGAGAAAATTCAGAATATGAAAAATGAAAAACAGACTTTAGTTCTATTGGCCGAAGAAGATTCGCATTTAGCAGACATTTATACAAAATTTTTAAAGAAGGAAGGTATAAAAGTTGTTGTAGAAAGAAATGGTGAAATGGTTGCCGAGGTTACAAAAAAAAGAAAACCGGATTTGGTAATTTTGGAAGCAATTTTGCCAAACATAGATGGTTTTTCTGTGTTAGAAAAATTAAAAACAAATAAGTCTACAAAGTCTATTCCTGTTATTTTGTTTACAAGTGTGGGTCAAAAAGAAGATGTAGAAAAAGCATTGGATTTTGGGGCAGTGGAGTATTTACTTAAACCACACACAAAACCTGTTGATTTAGTTAGAAAAATTAAAAATATATTAAAAATATAAAAAATATTTTAAAAAATAAATTATGACAATAAATAAACGTGGGTTTACTTTAATTGAATTATTGGTAGTTGTGGCAATAATTGGTTTACTTTCAACTTTGGCTGTGGTTGCACTTGGTTCTGCTCGTGAAAAGGCCAGAGATTCAAAGCGTTTGGCAGATTTAAGACAAGTTCAAACAGCTTTGGAAATTTATTTTACAGAAAACAGTGAATATCCGGTTGTGGCATCTCCGGTTCAAATTGGTACAACAAACACTTCTTGTTTAAATGCGGGTGGTTTTGTTGGTTCAGATTGCGCAAATCCATATATGGCTTTAGTACCGCAAGATCCTAGTGATTTTTCTTATGTTTACAATTCCACAGACGGAACTTCTTACACAATCCAAGCCAGAATAGAAGGAAATGTAAATAATTTGACTGGTCCTATTGTTGTTTCACCTTCGGGAATTTCTACTTCTGGACAATAAAGGAAAATTTAAAAAAATAAAAAAACTATCGGTGTTATTCCGATAGTTTTGGTTATAACTAACGTTGCTACTTAATATAGAGTTGTCTTGCTGTTTCAACAGTTTTTTCACCCAAAAGATATTCTAAAAGTTTCTTAAATTGCCAATCGAATTCAATATTTTTTGCAGGATTCCACGTAACATCATAATTTGTGGTAGCAAGCATAGCATTCCATACAGCACCTGTTATATCATTGTTTGCAGCACTATATGCCGCACTCCATGAAGGATTCTTCAGCTTAGCATTCCTTTTACATTCATCTAACACATGATATAATTTTCCCCAAGAAACCAAATCCAAAGCAAACAATCTAGCAAAAAATATTGCTCTTCTGAGGCTATCATCATTTGGATATACATTTTCAAAATTATGTAAAACATGTTCTGCACAATCACACCCAAATAACCTAGCTAATTTTTCATTCCAATAAAGTTTAATTTTAAAAGGGTGAGTAATAAATATTTCTCCCCCAGTGGTTAAATAAGCGCTTACAAGAGAGTAAAATGTTAAAGGTTCAGTCGTAAGTGTTTTCTTAAAATAATTATAAGCATGAACAAACCTAACATTTTCCATCCCAATTTCATCAATAACCTTCCTCATAATCACCAATTGAATTTGTCTGTCTAAACTATCAAAATATTCTTGGCTTAATTTTAATAATGATCCAGGAAATTCTCTAATACTTTTTAAGACAAATTCTAAATCTTCTAATTTTGTATATTGTGATAAAAACATTGTAAGAGATTTTTCAATATCTTCTTTTTCGCACAAAAGAATGAATTTCATAAATTACCTCCTTTTATTTTTTGTGAAAGAACATTTTTAGCATATTATTTTTTTTGAAAAAAGTCAAAGTAAAATAAAAAACCATCGGAATAACACCGATGGTTTTGGTTTTTAGGAGGTTTTAGTTCCATATAATTCTTTTGCGTCTTCAAGGGTAATTTCTTCCAAAAGATATTCCAAAAGTTTTCTAATTTGCCAATCACTTTCAGTTTTATGGCTAATATCATTAATCTGATTATTGCTCCATATAGTAGAATTATTCCAAGCAGCACTATTTGAAACATTCCACACAGCGACTTTTGCGGCACTCCATGCTGCATTCCTTCCTTCACTACTCCCATCTCTCCATCGAGCATTATTTAGTGCAGCATTTTCTGCCGCAACCCTAGCATTATTTAATTTTCCTAAATAAGCCTTGCCTAAAGCAAATAATCTAGAAACTTCTATCGCGTTTCTAGGTCTATTATCATCTGTATAAACATTTTCAAAAAACGGCAAAACATATTCCGCACAATCACAAGCAAATAATCTTACTAATTCTCTATTCCAACAAAGTTCAATTTCAAAAGGATAAACAAGAAATATTTTACTATTATCTCTCAGGTTATATCTTAAAAGAGTAAGAATAGAAATTCCATCAGTTTTAACTTCATTCCCATTTTCATCAATATAAACTTGAACAAATCCAGCATTCTCAATTCCGACCTCATCAATAATTTCTCTTGCACATTTTAACTGTATTTTTGTACTTAACTCATCTAAAAAAGATTGTACATATTCTGAACCTCTATCTTTTTGATAACACAATTCTTTAAATTCATAAAAAGCGGAACTATTACCTAATCTAAAATTTAATACTAAAAATCTTTGAAAAGCACTTCTATCACCGCTTAAAACTAACTTTTGGACTCGTTCTAATTCTGCTTGCATGATTTTCTCCTACGTATATATATTTGTAAAAGAACTTTGATAAATGAGTTTAATCTTTTTTAATGATAAAGTCAATAATAAAACAAGAAATAATTAGAGTATTCTTGTTTTTTAGTTTTGATGTTATAATATCCTCAATATGAACATAACATATTTTTTTATTATCTTTTTGGTTGGTATCACCATTGGTAGTTTTACAAATGCCTTTGTTTGGCGTACCAAAAATCACAAAACAATGGAAGGGCGTTCTGTGTGTCCAAAGTGTGAAAAAACTCTTTTGGCAAAGGACCTAATTCCAATTTTAAGTTTTTTAATTTTGAAAGGAAAGTGTAGAAATTGTAAGACAAAAATTTCTATTCAGTATCCTTTGGTAGAAGCTTGGTTTGGTGTAGCTTTTTTGGTGTCAGCGTTAATTCATCAAAGCGGTTTATATGGTTTTTCCACAGAATTATTACGAGATTGGTTAATTATTTTTATACTTTCATTTTTGTTTATTTACGATTATCTTTATAAAGAATTACCAGACAAAATAACTTTGCCTTCTATTGTAATTTTGTTTGCCCTTTCTTTAATTTTTGGTTGGCACACTTGGCAATCTATGCTAATTTCTGCAACTGTTTTGGGAGGATTTTTCTTGTTTCAATTTGTTATTTCTCGTGGTAAATGGATTGGCGGTGGAGACATTCGTCTTGGATTTTTAATGGGAATAATTTTAGGTTGGCCACTTGGTATGGTAGCACTTATGCTTTCGTATGTTGGTGGAGCTTTTTTGAGTATAATTTTGTTGGCATTAAAAAAAACAAGTTTAGAGTCACAAACTCCGTTTGGCACATATTTGACTGTAGCAACATTATTTACAATGTTTTTGGGCCAACAATTGTTGGATTGGTATTTAGGGTTGTTGTTTTAAATTATTTAGGTTATTTTTTTACGTCATCTCGAACTTCGCCTCGCGTAGCTTGAGGGATCCCATCTTTGATTCACTAAAATATTTTAAAATAACACCAAACTTTTCTCACCTTACCTTTTACCACCAAAAGGTAAC
>CAZHUL010000009.1:0-13389 GCA_964535435.1 uncultured Gammaproteobacteria bacterium
ATTTTTTCTTGAAGTCGTAGCCAAAATTTAGAAATTTTAGTAGAAATGGTGTTTGACGACAGTCCCTTTAGGAGTGGGGATAAAGAATGAAGCCAAGTTCATGTAGCATTTTATCTACAACATGTTGAATTTCTTCTAAACCATCTTCTGGATTTTCAAATGGTCCGATTTTAATCTCTTCTATTAGATAGTCTGCATATATTTTATAAAGAGGAAATAGAATAGAAAATGAAGATGATTTAAATAAAGTTGTTATTAATCTTATAACCTCTCCTAATCCTGTCTGTTTTTTGTTTGTGAGTTCTTTTGTATTTAAACTAACACGCCAATATCTTCCCTCACCAATAATAAAAACTAATTGTTTACCATCTTTTTGGCATCCACAGTACGTCGTGGGTGTTAGAAGTCGCCAAGTATATAAACTATTTTTAAATTCTTCAAACAAACTTAGACTTATTTTTTGGCAGGCAACATAAAGTTTTTCAAATTCTTTTGGGACTTTTGGTTTTTCTTCTAATTCAAAACCTGCATTTTGAAGAATACCATTTACTAATTCTAAGGCTTTTTCTTTTCCTGTTTTGAAGTCAACGAAATTTAAAAAAAGTTCTGTTTCACTTGCTTTGTGTTCTTCTGGAAAACTTTCTTTTATTTTTTGGGAAGTTTCTTCTTCTATATTTTTCCAATCAAATCCAATTAAAAAATATGTGCCAAGGTCATTATCACAAATAACCATTAAAGCAATAACTTTATTTTCTCTATTCCTTGCATTCAGGAGATTCTCTTGATAAGAATCAGACTCCCAAGAATATGTTCTTTGTTTTTTCTTCATCTTTTCCTCTTTTGTTGTAATGAGCAATATGAATAGTTTATATATTTTTTATAAAAATATCAAACTTCCTCATCCTTTTGAAGTATGGTATTATAGTGGTATGTGGATAGCAATTACACAAAAATTAATTATGGATTTTCTGCTTGATTTTTTGTATTTTCCAATTTGGTGGTTTACAAAAGGTTTACAGCAGATTTTAATCTTTTCTTATAATTTAGTTGGGCAGGCAAATATGCGCTTGGCTCCGCTTTTGTGGTTCAAAAATTTGTTTGTGCCAATGTTTGGGCAAAGAGATATTCAAGGTAGGATCATGAGTTTTTTTATGAGACTTGCAAATGGAATAATTCGTGGATTTCTAATTGTGTGTTGGATTTGGATTATGGGTGTTTTTGTTTTGACTTGGATTAGCTTTCCATTTATTGTTTTTATAATCTTTCTTAACTCTTTAGGTATATTATGAATTTTCAAAAATCCGCACAATTACCTGTTTTAACCTGCGCCGATCCGGGGAAATTTAAAACTGCATGTAGTGGATTTTTGGCTGTCTTGGTCCGAAGAGAATTGTTGTTGAATTGGGGTTATGAAATCAACGAATACAACATAAAACTTGCAAAAGGAGAAAAAACTTTAGATAAAATTAGAATTGGTTTGTCTTTATTTTTTGGCTTAGCATTTTTGGCACTTTTTACATACTTTGTTTACAGAGATTTAAATATAAGTTCTTTGTTTTCATTTGATTTTTGGTTTCTTTCAGGAAATGTTTTGGTTGGTTTGTTCGTTATTTCTATATTCTTTTTTAGTTATTTTGTGTATAGAGTAATGATTTTTGGAAAAAAGCAGGGAAAAGTTGAAGATTATAATTATAAAAAGAAATTGGAATTGGAAAAACAAGAATTTTATGCAGAAAATTCATCAGAATGGAGTATTGTTTCCAAGTTTAAAAAAGGACAACAAAAAGATATTTCTAAAGCTTTTACTGACGATGCTTTAAATGTTTTGGGAATGGCTTATTTGTCTGCAAAAAATAAAAAAGCAGTGGAAGTTAGCCAAGAATATTTGTTTATTAGCTTGTTAGATTCAGATTTAGTTTCTTCTGCGATGCTTCGGCTTGGTGTTTCTCCAAAATTATTAAAAGAACAATATACAGACTTACTTTTACCTTTGGGAAAAAGTGTTCATCTTCCGGAATTTGGAGAGGATTTTTACCAAATTATTTTTCAAGCATATGAATTAGCATTTAAAGATGAACAAAAATATGTAGGAGTTTTGGATTTATTGTCTTGTACTTTAGGTCAATCAGAAAAACTACAAGAAATTTTGTATGATTTAAAAATTGATAATGATAAATTAAACAATGTTGTCGCTTGGTTTTCTTTACGAG
Source organism: uncultured Gammaproteobacteria bacterium (assembly GCA_964535435.1). Classification (GTDB taxonomy): domain Bacteria; phylum Patescibacteriota; class Patescibacteriia; order Magasanikbacterales; family UBA922; genus JAKITS01. The sequence goes on from CAZHUL010000009.1 coordinate 2,211, forward strand.
AAAAATTACGAGAAAAATACAAAGAACTTAAAAAAGCGGGTTCTTTTAGAAGTAAACATGGAATTGATAGGGCTATGACAGCTGTTGCAACACCCTTTTTAAATAAATTTAGTGAAGACTTAACCATGGTGGCAAAGTATGGCGGTCTTGCCCCATGTATAGATAGAAAAAAGGAAGTAGAAGAAATGTTTAGAGTTGTGGATAGTGGTAGGTCTAGTATTTTGTTGGTTGGAGAATATGGTGTAGGAAAAAGAACAATTGTAGAAGGAATTGCTCAACTTATGATAGAAAATAATATTCCAGATAGGTTGTTTGACAAGCGTTTGGTACAAATTTCTATAACTTCGCTTACTGCTGGCACATCGCCAAGTGGTGTAAAAGAAAGAATTTCTATAATTATGAACGAGGTAGAACACGCAGGAAATGTTGTTTTATTTATAGAAAATTTAGATGAATTGTTAAGTTCTGGCGACAGCGGTTTGGGGATAGAGGTTGCAAATAGTCTTAGTGAGCATTTGAGTAGTGGAAGATTCTTAACTTTTGCAACTAGTACAAGTGGTGGTTTCAAAAAGTTTATTTCCGGAAGTAATTTAAGCTCTGTTTTTGAAGCAGTTGAAATAAAAGAATTGGATAATAATCAAGCAATTCAAGTTGTAGAATCAAAAATTGGTGGAGTTGAAAATAAAAATCAAGTATTTTTTTCTTATCTTGCAATTGAACAATCTGTTATTTTGGCCAGAAAATTTATAAATGATAAAAGTTTACCAGGAAGCGCTTTAGAAATTGCTAGTGAAGCTGGTTCTTATGTTCATTCTAAGTCTGATTCTCAAATTGTAACAGAAGAGGATATTGGATATATTGTAAAAAGTAAAACAGGAATTCCAACGGTTTCTATTTCTGGTGACGAGAAGTCAAAACTGTTGAATCTAGAAGAGGAAATGCACCAAAGGGTGATTGGCCAAGACGATGCGGTTAGCTTGGTTGCAAACGCTTTAAAGCGTGCTAGAGCAGGGATGAGAAGCGAGAAAAAACCAATTTCTGTATTCTTATTTTTGGGTCCAACTGGTGTTGGAAAAACAGAGTTAGCAAAGACAATCGCGAACAATTATTTTGGTGCAGAAAGTAATATGGTTAGAATTGATATGAGTGAATACCAAGAGCCAAATAGTATTTACAGATTGATTGGTCAACCAGAAAAACAGGGAACTGGAATTTTAACAGAAGCTGTAATGAAACAACCTTTTTCACTTGTTTTACTAGACGAATTAGAAAAGGCAGACAAGAATGTATTAAATTTATTTTTGCAGGTTTTTGATGACGGGCGTTTAACAGACAGTATTGGAAGGACTGTAGATTTTACAAACACAATTATAATTGCCACATCTAATGCGGCTACAGCTTTTGTGCAAGAGCAGTTAAATAGTGGTGTGGATGTAGAAGAAGTTCGCCAAAAATTAATGAGAAGTGAACTTCGTGATTATTTTGCACCAGAATTTTTAAATAGATTTGACGCAATTGTTTTATTTAAAAATTTAAAGAAAGAAGAAATTAAACAAATAGCAAATTTAATGTTGAAACAGGTTGGTGCACAACTAGAAGAAAAAGGTTTTGAGTTTCAAATAGAAGATATTGCATTGGAAGAATTAGCAGATATTGGTTATGACCCAGATTTTGGTGCTAGACCAATGCGAAGAGCTATCCAAGACAATATAGAAAATAAGTTAGCAGATTTATTTTTGGAAAATAAATTAAATAGGGGGGATGTTGTAGTTTTGGGAAGAGGTTTGGAATTGGAAATTAAATAAAAAATCACACTTTTTAAAAGTGTGATTGGTGTCTTTATTTTTTTACTAGTTTTAATAATTTATTCTTTGTTTTTTTGGTAGTTTCTAAGATTATTATTAATAAATAGTAAGGTTCTACATCAGGTTCTGGAATTCCCGGTCTAAGACAAAGTTCTGTGATTTGATATCCTTCATCTTGCTTTTTCTTTATAAAAGAAACTATATTTTCTTCTGTTTCAATAATAAAATCTAGCAAATCATTTGCATAGTCTTCATAATCTAAAATAATATAGTTTTCGCCTAAAAAAGCTTTTAATTCTGGATCTGTTTCAATTTCGTCAGTTTTAAAAAAAATATAGTATTCAATTTGAAGTGGATTTTCTGGGTTTTGCGCCCAAGCGGTGTATTCAATGAGCGACATGATGGCCTCCTTGTTTGTTTCTCCATCTAGTGGTATTTTATCAAATAATTGATAAGTGTACAAAATATGTTTTTATTCTATTTTTTTATAACCTTTTTTTTATCACTTTTGCTTACAAAGGCGGTTTTGTGGTTGATGAAAAAAATAAATGTTGTGGATATTCCTCATGGAGATAGGAAAATACATAAGAAAAATATCCCTCTTGGTGGTGGTTTGGCGATTATGATCAGTTTTTTTATTGTTTCGTTTTGGCTTTATTCGCAGGATATTTTGGGCGTAGATGTAAGTTTTAGAAACTTCCTTGGGTTATTTGTTGGAAGTTTGGTTTTAATTGTTGGTGGGTTTTTAGATGATAAATATAACTTAAAAGCAAAAATTCAAATAGTTTTCCCTATTTTGGCAGTTTTAATTGTGATACTTTTTGGAGTTGGTCCTCACTTTATTACAAATCCGTTTGGAGGAGTTTTTGATTTAAGTATAGTTAAAGTTTCGTTTGGTTCGTTTGGAGATTGGGTTGTTTTGGCGGATATTGTGGTATTTTTTTGGCTTATGGCTATGATGTATACTACAAAACTTTTGGATGGTTTAGATGGTTTGGTTGTAGGACTGGTAGCAATTGGAGCTTTGATGATATTTTCTTTTTCAACTTATACAGCTTGGGTTCAGCCAGAAATTTCATTAATTTCATTAGTTTTCGCAGGAGCTTGTTTGGGATTTTTGTTTTGGAATTTTTATCCCGCAAAAGTATTTCTTGGAGAGGGTGGAAGTTTGTTTTTGGGATTTGTTCTTGGGTCACTCGCAATTATTTCTGGCAGTAAAATAGCCACAACTCTTTTGGTGGTTGGAATGCCAATGTTAGATATGGTGCGTGTAATTGTCAGAAGAATTCAAAACAAGAAGTCTGTTTTTTTGGGAGATAGAGAACATTTACATTTTCAGCTTTTAGAATCTGGTTTTTCACAAAAACAAGCTGTTTTACTTTTTTATGCAATAGCAATTTTATTTGGTCTTACTGCACTATTTTTACAAAGTAGTCAAAAGTTGATAGCATTGGCTTTGTTATTTGTTTTAATGCTTTTGTTAGGGTTTAGACTTACAAAAAATAAACAATATAAATAATTATTTATCATGTCATCCCGAACGAAGCGAAGCGTAGCTTGAGGGATCTCGTCTTTGGTTCACCAAAACATTTTAAAATAACATCAAACTTTTCTTATTTTACCTTTTGTCACCAAAAGGTAACCAAAAGTGCCGAACGTTGATAATTTTAGGCTTAATTTCTTTTTTAAACTTATTTAATTAACCGCAGTTCGCTAAATTAATTATTTTCTGTATTCTCAGAAAACCATAAGTTTAAAAAATAAATTAGTCCAAAAATTTCAAGTGTTCGGAGGATTAGAACATTTAGAATAAGCGAAACGATAGAACAATTGGAACTACATAATAAAAATAAAATAATAATTAATGACACAAAGTTAGAAGACAATGAAGTCTGAAGACTGATTGCTAATAGACCAATTAATAATATGGAGGTTGAAAAAAAGAAAGGTGGTTTTAAAAAAATTAATCTTATATTTCTGGGTATTTTTTTTATAGCCTTTTTATTTCTGTCTGTTTGGAATTTGCGTACACCAAGTGCCGATGTTGTGCTAAAAGATAAAAATTTAAAGGTAATGATTGCAAATACTCCAGAAAAAAGACTCAAAGGTTTGAGTGATAGAAAAGATTTAGGGAAATTTGACGGAATGATGTTTTTGTTTGATGATTTTAGCAGGCATGGTTTTGTAATGAGGGATATGTTGTTTAATATTGATATTGTTTGGTTTAATAGTGGAAAAGTAGTAGATATTGCACCAAATTTACAGCCTGAAAATGTACCAGAAAATGAGCTTAAAGTTTATTATCCAAGAAAGGATGCAAACATGGTTTTAGAGCTCCCAGCAGGCTGGGCAGAGCAAAATAATCTTAAAATAGGGGACATATTAACAGTTTCAGATAAATAAGCTTGACTAATTTGAAAAAGTTGTGTAGAATAGGGGAGTTAAATTAAATTTATGAGTATGATTGCAGTTATAGCAACCGGAGGAAAACAATACCTAGTAAAAGTTGGTACTGTTCTAAAAGTAGAAAAATTAGAAAAAAACGAAGGCGAGGAAGTTGTTTTTGACAATGTTTTCTTGCTTGCAGACGAAGATGGTGGAAATGTAAAAGTTGGTGCACCTGTTCTTGATGGTGCTATTGTAAAAGCTGTAGTAGAAGAAAATGGACGCAGTAAAAAAGTTCGTGTTGTAAAATACAAAAGAAAAATACGTTATAAAAAAGTTTTTGGACACAGGCAACACTTTACAAAAGTAAAAATTACTGAAGTAGCATAAAAGCAAAACAGATAAAACAAAAAAAAGGCTCTCAACGCCTTTTTTTTGATTATATTTTTTAACTCTGTGTTCTATTTGTAAGTGCGTTTGATAGGGTTATATCATCTGCATAAAGCATATCGCTTCCCATTGGTAAACCTCTGGCAAGTCGGGTTATTTTTATGTCACGTATTTCTTTGATTTTTTTTGATAAATATAAAATTGTTGTTTCACCTTCTAAATCTGGGTTTAAAGCAAGAATTATTTCTTTAACTTGCGGATTCATAATAATTCTTTTTAATAATGTTTCAATTTTTAATTCTTCTAAGTTGTTTACTTCTGAACTTAGGGTACCACGCAAAACATGAAACAAACCATTATATTTAGTGGTATTTAAAATTGTTTTTGTATGTTGTGGTTCTGCTACAACACAGATTATTGTTCTATCTCTTTTTTTGTCTGAACAAATAGAACAAGGGTTTGTGTCTCCAAAATCCCAACAAATCTGACAGCTTTGTACACGAAGTATTAAATCATTTAATGAATTAATAAGTTCTGCGACTTCACCTTTTCCAGATTTTAACAAATAAAAAATATACCGTTCCGCGGTTCTGTGGCCTACGCCCGGTAATTTTTTGAGTGCGTTTGTTAATCTGTGAATTGGTTGAGGATACATTAATTATCATCTAAAACTAGTATAAATTTCTGAATTTTACTTGTTTAACTTAATCCGGGAATGTTTGGCAATCCTCCCATATCCTTCATTTTCATTGCCATTATACGTTGCATTTTTTTCATTGCCTCTTTATGTGCTTCTTTAATAGCATCCTGAAGTTTTTCTTTTTTTTCTGGTGATAAAAGTTCATTATCAATGTCTATGTCTTTTACAGCCATAGTTCCATCCATTGTTAGTTTTACTTTTCCATTTCCACCGCTTACGGTAATTACCTCTTTTTCCAATTGTTTTTGAAGTTCTTTGGCTTGATCTCTAATATCTTTGAACTGTTTTAGTTTGTTAAACATAATTTATATTTAATTAAGTTATCTATTCTTTATCTTAGCTAAAATGGTTAGATTTGTCTAGTTTTTTAAAGAAAATAGAACTAAAACTGTGGTGGGGATTGTGGAGCTGGGGCTTGGTCATTATATTGGTGTTGAGGTGGCTGGTCGTAATTCTGGAATCTTGTGTCTAGATTCTTAAAACTAGCTTGTGTTTCATCAAAGAATGTTTTTACCATACCTACAGGACCATTACGATGCTTGGCAACGTGTATTTCGGCAACAGATCTTTCTTGCGGGGTTATGTCTTCCGGTCGATAGTTTCTGTCTGAGGATTTTCTGTACAAAAAAATTACAACATCTGCGTCTTGTTCAATACTTCCTGAATCGCGCAAATGGGAAAGTTTTGGAATAGCAGGTTTAACTTGTTCTACTGCACGAGAAAGCTGGGAGAGCACTAAAAGTGGAATATTTAATTCACGAGCAAGAAGTTTTAAACCACGACTCATTTCTGCAACTTCTTGAACACGATTATCGGATTTGTTGCCAGTGCTGTCCATCAACTGTAAGTAGTCAATTACAATAAGTCCTATATCGTGTTCTGTTTTTAGTCTTCTAGCTTTTGTCCTTATTTGAGTTATGTTTGCTCCGGCAGTGTCATCTATAAAAATTGGTGCTTCAGATAAAACTCCCATGGCAGCCCCAATTTTTTTGAAGTCATCGCTATCGGGACTGTCGGACAAACTTCCATTTCTCATCTTCCATAGATTTATATTCGCTTGTGCACACAGCATACGGTCTACTAGTTGTTCTTTACTCATCTCTAATGAAAAGACACCAACACCTATTTTTGATTGGACTGCGGCGTTTCTGGCAATGTCTAAAGCAAAAGAAGTCTTTCCTACAGAAGGACGAGCTGCCAAAATAACTAAGTCGGATTTTTGTAGACCAGCAAGCAATGAATCTAAATCTGTAAAACCAGTTGGAACTCCACGCATCTTGCCTTTATCCCTGTGTAGTTCGTCTATTCTTTCAAAGGTGTCGCTTAAAATAGATCTGATTGGCTCAAAGTTTTGTTTTAGGTATTTTTGTGTGATTCCGTATAAAAGTTGTTGGGCACTATCTAAAACACTATCAATATTGTCTGTTTCATCACCAAAAGCCAATTCAATAATTTGTTCGCCGGCGTCCTGTAGTCTTCTAAGCGTTGATTTTCTTTTTACTATTTGCGCATAATGTTTGGCATGTGAAGATGTTGGAACAGAATTGGAAAGTTGGGCAAGATAGGCTCGTCCGCCAATACTTTCTAAAATTCCTTTTTCATCTAATTTATTACTTAAAACCAATACATCGACCGGTTCATTTTTTGCGTATAGTTCAGAGATAGATTCAAAGATTTTCTCATGGGCTTTTTTGTAAAAATCCTCAGAAATTATAATATCTGCAATTTTTAACATTGCATTTGGATCAATCAAAATAGAACCTATTAAAGATTTTTCTGCGTCCAAGTTTTGTGGTGGAATTTTTCCTAATTCTGATTTGCTTATCATAATAATTCGTATGGTAGTCTATTTTTGCTTTCACTACAAGTTGATAACAGGTTGATAAACTGTGCGAAATGTGTTAATAATGATGTATTGACAACGTGGTAGGAAGGATGAATCGCTTACGCTTGATGGATCACTTCGTTTGATGTATCGTTGATCTTTGCTCAACTTGATGTATTGCTTCGCTTGGTTGGGATAGGGGTTTTGTATACTTTCAACTTCCTGATTTTCCTTACTTAATCTGCTTACTCTGCCTAATTTGCTTTTTTCTAACGTCATCCTGAGCGAAGCCGAAGGATCTTGTCTCTGATTCGCAAAACATAAATAACTATTTCTTTTTGTTATCCCCAACTTGATTTGTGATCCAGTTTGAATCAACGTTTCTGGATTCTTAAGTCAAGCCGGGAATGACATTAAAAATTTAGTCCAAAAATTTCAAATGTTCGGAATAATTAGAAAAAGAACATTTTGAACAAGCGAAGCGATAGAACAATTAGAACATTTTTACAAAAATATGGAAAAGGTTTGTTTGATAAACAATTTATACCCACCAAACTCAGTTGGCGGCGCAGAGACCGTTGTTTTTAAACTTGCGCAAAAACATAAAAATAAAAGTAGAAAGGTTTTTGTAATAACCCTTGATTGTGAAAATAATAAAAAAATAACTAAAAATGAAGAAAGTGGAGTTTTGATTTATAGAATTCCAAAGTTTAATATTTTTCCTTATAAAGAATTGAATAAAAAGAATTTTTTGTTGAAGTTGGTGTGGCATTTTTTTGATAAATTTGGTTGGTGGGGAAGAAAAGAAATTAATAAAATATTGGTAGAAGAAAATCCAAATATAGTCCACACACATAATTTAACCGGAATGGGATTTTTTATTCCAAAGTTAATAAAAAAATTAAAAATAGAACACGTACATACTTTGCATGACGTTCAGCTTGTGGAACCAAGCGGAATTTTGAAATGGAATCATAAGAAAGATTCGTTGGCACAAAAATTTTACAGTTTAATTGTAAAGAAAAAGTTTGGTAGTCCGGATTATATACTTTATCCATCAGAATTTATAAAATATTTTTATAAAAGTAGAAATTTTTTTTATAAAAGTTTGTGGCGTAAAACTAACAATGAATTTACTCCATTAAACATTTTTAAAAATAAAGAAAATAATAATAAGTTTGTTTTTGTTGGTTCTTTAAATAGAAATAAAGGAGTTCACATTTTGTTGAAAGCTTGGAAGGCCATGCCAAAAAATATTGGTATGGAACTTCATATTGTTGGTGACGGTCCAATGATGAAAGATGTTTTGAAAGCAAAAGAAAAAGATTCTAGTATTTTTGTATATGGAAGATTGAATAAAAAAGAATTAGATGAAGTTTATAGAAAATGCAGTGTACTTATTTTTTGTTCCGTGTGTTTAGAAAATAAACCAAATGTAATTTTGGAAGCGTTGGAAAACAATCTGTTTGTAGTCGCTTCAAATACTGGTGGTGTAAAAGAGCTTTTAAACAAAAAAACCGGCAAGCTTTATAGACCGGGGAACAAAGTTTATTTAATTAATATACTTTATTCTTTACGAATGTATTGAAAATAAGATACTATTTTGTTATATTTTAAATGTAGTTCTTTACAAAAGGAGAAAGAATAATGGGAAGAAGGGATGAAGAGTATAAAGAAAAGAGAAGAATAGAAAAATTTCTTCAAATTGCCGGATTAGTTAATAAAAATAAAATAGCAGAAGCTAGAGAAGAATTAGATAAAATGATGGAGGGGGCCACAGCCTATTTTTTTGTGGAAAAAAGAATTCCTAAGGGTGAAAGAGATGCTAGGAAATTTGATTTTAGATCTAAATTTTGGAGATTAGTTTCAAGATATAATGGAAAAGGCGATAAACGAGGAGTCATTGATGATTTTTGTAAAAATTGGAACTATATGTTTGCTCCATTGGTTGGTTTTTAAAATGACACGTCAAGAACTTAATGATTTATTGCACGAGGCATCAATTACCCAACTTGATGCTAAGCTTCTTGAAATAGAGCTTTTAATCGTAGATGAAGCAATAGATTTAAGTGGTCAAAATGAATATGAATTTGGTGATAATATAGACAAAATAATAAACCATTTTTCTGATTTCAAAAGAAAAATCAAAAATTCTTTGTATCGAGGCAAAATATTTAATGAATATTTAGATATTTTTGCTGAGTATTGTTGTAAAAAATAAAACCTTGCATTTTATGCAAGGTTTTTTTATCTTGTGTATTCATAAACCCAAAGTTGCATTGGGCCAAATTCCCACCAAGCATCCGCATCTATTTTTGCTTTGTCACGAATTTCCCCGGCTGGGGCCCAGTAGCTGGTGTGTACAAAATAGGCCTTGTTTACACTAGCAAAATCCATTGCCTCAACCATCCATTCTTTTTTTGCATCTTGATAAACCATTTTGCTAAAAAATTCGTACATTGGCCCACCAGTCGGAATTGAATAAAAAAACTGTTGTCCTTTTGCAGTATTATAATATTTTTTGAACCCAAATTCTTTTATGGCAGCTGCAGAAATTATTTGATTTGTAATTACTATATAATCTTGTTCTTTGTTTCTATTTGCAATAAAATTTACAACTTCTATGTCGGCATCACGAACAGTAAATCCTGTGTAAAAAGAAATTTTGTCGCGAGTCGGATAAGTAAAATAGAAGGAAATTAATAATAAAACTGATCCTAAAATTGCAATAATTATTTTTTTGAAAGTAGAAGTAGAAAATTTTATAAAAAATTCGTGAATTGAAATGGTTATAAATGGAAGTAAAAGTAGAGAAATCATTGTTAAAATCCTTCTGGCATAATTGGTTTGTTCGTATGAAACCACATCTGTAAAAAATAAAACTGAACTAGTTATAAAAGTAGAAATAGATAAATAAAAAATTGTTTTTATAAAAAAATTAGATTTGGTAATTTTATATTTTTTGATTGCAATTATAAAACCAAGTATTCCAATAAGGGCTAATGTTGGAACTATAAGCATTTTATAAAAATACAAAAGACGCCATTCAATTGGCGCTCCTGCAAAAATATACCAATAAGGTTGTTTAAATAATTCCAAAAAGTTGTTTAAGTTTAAGGTTAAATTTAAATTTCCATAAGATAGAAAGTTGTTTGCAATTAATGCCAGTGGAATAGAAATTGTTAAAGCTACAGCGTAAATTAAAGAGACTATTTTATTGTTTTTGAAAAGTGAAGCGATATAAATAATGAAAGTCGGGATTCCAATAAGTGGATGGATTACGCAAGTTGTGATACTTAATAAAATTCCAAACAAATTTGAACGCCAATTTGTTTCTGCAAATTCTTTCCAAATCCAAAGTGTCACAACATAAAAAAATAATAAACTTAAACTGTTTGGTGTGGTTTGAATAAAAAATGAAAGAGGAAAAAGAGGAATTAACGCAATTGAAATTAAAATAAACTTTTTGAGCTCTAATTTTTTGAAAGTAAAATAGGATGAAAGTGGAATTAAAACTGCAGAAGCAATTGGAGTGAGTGCCCTGTCTATGGATTCGATGGATAAGTTAGTAAGAAAATTAATTAACACAATCAAACTATACTGCCCAAGATAATAAGGTTGTTTTGGATAAATAACGCCATTTTCTTTGATAAACTTTTCTGCCGCTTGGTGAATAAAAGGGTCAAAGCCAAAACCGTATTTAAAAATTATAAGTGCTACGGTTAAAAAATTTAAAAAGTAGATGATTGTAGAAAGTGCATTGATAGTTTTATTTTTTGTGTTTTGCAATAGTAAAAGTAGGATAAATGAATTTATTGTAAAAACTATAAAAAACTTTGGACCTATAATTGTCCACGGAGAACCAAGTGTGTCGCCAAAGTTTTTGGAAAGCAGAATATAAAAAAGTATGGAACTAAGAGAAATAAATGAAATAAATAAAAGTTTAGAAAATAAACTAAACTGTTCTTGGAATGAAATTTCGGAAAGTTTTTTAAGTAAATGACAATTGGTTTTTGGAGATTTTAAAAAGAATGAAATAAGTGTAATGGAAAGTATTGAAAAAGAAATTGTATT
>CAZHUL010000010.1:0-12670 GCA_964535435.1 uncultured Gammaproteobacteria bacterium
TGTTATATTAAATATATAGGAAAAGTTTTTTATTGAAGTCGTAACCAAAATTTAGGAATTTAAATAGAAAGTAAGTTTAAATATATGCCTTAGCCTAAAATTGTCAACCGTTCGGCAGTTTTAGTTATCTTTTGCTGACAAAAGGTAAGGTGAGAAGGATTGGATTTTGAATTTACAGATTTTGTGAATCAGATATGGAATCACTCAAGCTACGCTTCGCTTCGTTCGGGATGACATGAGCTACTAGCGTTTTAATACTGCTAAATATGCTTCTGTTGGGATATCTACTTTACCTTTTCCCATTGTAAGCATTTTCTTTTTACCTTTTTTTTGTTTATCTAATAGTTTACGTTTTCTAGTGACGTCTCCTCCATAAAGTTTAGCTGTTACGTCTTTGCGAAGTGCGCTAATTCGTTCTGCCGCTACTATTTTTCCACCAACAGCTGCTTGAATTTTTATTACAAATTGTTGTTTTGGTAGTGTATCTTTGAGTGAATTTACAATCTGTTTGCCAATTTTGTGTGCTTCATCTTCCCAAACAAGTGTTGAAAGTGATTCTACTATTTCATCTGCAACTATAACATCTAGTTTTATAACATCTGCTTTTTCGTAGTTTTTTAGCTCATAATTTAATGAGGCATAACCACTTGTAACTGTTTTTAGTTTATCATAAAAATCGGTGATAAGCGATGCCAAAGGCATTTCATAATGAAGCATCGCACGTTTTTGACTTCCTGAACTTAAATATTCCGTGTTTAAATATCTACCTTTTCTGTCGGCAACAAGTCCCATTACATTTCCAATATATTCGCTTGGAGTAATAATATCTACACTCATCCAAGGTTCTTTTATAAATAGTATATTTGTTCTATCTGGTAGATCTTGCGGACTTTTGATAATTATTTTTTCTTCAGATGTTTTGTAAACTTCGTAAGCTACACTTGGTACTGTTACAACGATGTGAAGACCAAATTCTCTTTTTAGTCTTTCTTGAAAAATATCTAAATGAAGCATTCCTAAAAATCCACAACGAAAACCAAAACCAAGTGCTTGTGAATGTTCCGGTTCGTAAATTAAAGCCGAGTCGCTTAATTTTAATCTATCCATTGCATCACGAAGAGAAGAATAATCGTCTCCTTCTTTGGGGAAAATTCCAGCATAAACCATTGGCTTTACTTCTTTATAACCTGGAAGTGGATTAATTGTATCTTCTTTTTTTATAGTTATTGTATCTCCAACTCGCACACTTCTAATATCTTTTAATCCTGTTACAATAAAACCAATTTGTCCGTTTTCTAATTTTTCTGATGGAACAAGCGTAGGTGTATAAAATCCTGTTTCTAAAACTTCTGCTTCGCCTTTAGATCCAATAAATTTTATTCTATCTCCTTTTTTTACTTCTCCGTCTACAACTCTAACAGAAGCAATAACTCCACGATAGTCGTCGTAAGTTGAGTCAAAAATTAAAGCTCTAAATGGTTTATCTTTAAATTCTTTTTTTGGAGCAGGTACTTTTTCAATTACTTTGTCTAAAATTTGTTCAATTCCTTCGCCTGTTTTGGCAGAACAAGTTAAAATATCTTCTTTTTTACAACCAATAAGATGAATAATTTCTTCACTAACTTTTTCTACATCTGCGTTTGGTAAGTCTATTTTGTTTAAAATTGGAATAATTTCTAAATCTTGCTCTAGTGCTAAATAAAGATTACCAATCGTTTGAGCCTGTACACCTTGAGAAGCGTCTACCAAAAGAATTGCACCCTCTACTGCCGCAAGAGACCTAGAAACTTCGTATGTAAAGTCAACATGGCCGGGAGTGTCTATTAGATTTAAAGTATGATTTTTATATTGCATTCTCACAGGTTGAAGCTTGATTGTGATTCCACGCTCTTGTTCTAGCTCCATGGTGTCTAACATTTGTGTTCCAATATGTCTTTTGTCCACGGTATTTGTGATTTCCAAAAAACGGTCTGCTAAAGTAGACTTTCCATGGTCGATGTGTGCAATTATGCAAAAGTTTCTTATTTCATTCATAAACTCTATTTTATACTATTTTTACCTATAAATCAAGGGCAGACCTTGACAAAAGTGCTTTTTTGTGCTATAGTATACAGATTGAGTTCTTTTATTTTCAACCTCCAAACTGCGTGAAAACGCAAGGAGCTTTCTAATGTGTAAGGAAAAAACTTTGAAAATTATCGAGAAAGATCATTATTTATACATGGTGGGCCAAGTGAAGGACGCGGCTGCCAAGCTTGTAGGGAACAGTTTGAGTCCCGATAAGGCAACATTCCTGTTTTCTTATACGATCGACGAACTGTCTAAAGTTCGTTGTCGAGACCTTCAGCTTCAAGAGGAGCTGGTGGGTGGGGTTATCATTTTCATCAAGAATTTGGGTCTGCCTTTGCAGGCCGATAGGCTGAAGGAATTCTGTAGTTTACTGTAGAGAAAGAATTTTTGTTACAAACAAATCCCCCGCGTCATCTGATGCGGGGGATTTTTAATTTCTATTTTATTTCTTACTTAATCTGCCTAATCTGCTTATTTCTTAATCTGCTATTTTCTACACCTCATCAGCCTCGTTAATTTCAGCCTGTACATTACGAAGTTTAAGCCATTTGCGCGTTAAACTTGTTTGAATATGTGTTAACTCCGGAAGTTTTAGTAAATAACAAATTATAAGATAAACAAGTAATCCTGCGGTTCCTGCAAAAAACCCTTGAAACAGAACCCCTTTGAAAGTGTCCATACCAAAAATATTTGAAAGAGGCAGTTTTAAGGATTGGACTGTAATTGCCATACAAAAAGCGGAAAAAACTATTTTGTTTAGGGATTTAATGATTTGTGCTTCGCCCAAACTTCCAAGTTTTAACTTTAAAAATAACCATAAAAATGATAATTGAATTATCATAGCTATTGAAAATGCTAAAGCTAAACCAGCGACGCCCAAACTATCTTTAAGGTAAATTCCTAAAAATATATTTATAATAGCCACAACAAAACTAATTATAAATGGTGTCATCGTGTCTTCTAAAGCATAAAAAGTTCTGGCGAATAGGGGAATTAAACATTGTGCAAAAAGTGATAGCGCAAAGAATGCAAGTGTATTCGCAGTCATAATTGTAGCGGTCCAGTCAAAAGCCCCACTTCCTAAAACTACACGAACAATTTGGGCGCGTAAAAGTAGAAAAATAATAGAAAGTGGAATTATTAAAAATAGAATTTGTTTGGTTGTAGAAGAAATATGCTCTGCTATTTCTTCTTTTTTGTTTTGTGTTGCCAAATATGAAAGTGTTGGAAAAGCGGCAATTGCAAAAGAATAACCAATGATACCGATAGGGAAGTATTGCAAATTGTTTGCAAAGTTAAAAACTGTTAAGCTTCCTTCGGTAAGTGTGGAGGCTAAATATGTAATTACTAAGATGTGCAGTTGACTTGTGGCTAGTCCTAATGTTCTTGGAATCATCAATTTTGCAATTTCTCTTACAAAAATGTCTTTTATGTTGAAAACAAATTTGTATCTATATCCATGTTTAAAGAAAGTAGGTAGTTGAATGAGTAGGTGTAGAAGCGCTCCCAAAATAACACCAAAAGCTAAACCAATTTCACCAAAAATAGGGAAAAATATTAAAGCTCCAACAATAATACCAAGGTTGTACATTATTGGAGTAAGAGCATAGACAAAAAATGATTTTGTGGCTTGTAAAACTCCACTTACTACGCTACTTATTCCAAGTAAAATTGGACTAAAAAACATGATGCGTGTAAGTGTAATTGTAAGGTCTAATTTTTCTCCGCTAAACCCCGGAACTAAGAGTGGAATTATTTGCGGTGTAAAAATAAAAAGAATTATACAAAGGGTAATTAATCCAACACCAAGAATATTGATGATACTATTTGTGACTTCCCAAGATTTGCTTTTACTTTTTTCATAGACTTTTATGAATACTGGGATAAATCCAGCCGAAAGTGCGCCAACAACTAACAAATTGTAAACCAAGTCTGGAATTCTAAAAGCTGCATAATATGCGTCTAATGTTGGACCTGCTCCAAATTGGTGTGCAAAAATTCTATCTCGCAAAACTCCGATAAGTCGACTAACAAAAGAAGCCGACCCAAGTAATATGGCGGCTCCGGTAATACTTTTTATTTGGCTTGAAAATAATTTGCGGATCATATAATAGATAGCAGATTAGGCAGAGTAAGCAGATTATGCAGATTAAGTAAGAAATCTACTTAACTACGAAGTAGTCTTAGATCTTAATTTTTAGTTTTTAAAATGTCATCCTCAGCTTAACTGGGGATCCAGGGTTTGAATCAACGTTTCTTTGTTAATAACCCTAGATTCCCAGTCAAGCTGGGAATGACAGGAGGGAGTATGGTTTGGTTTATAAGTGTATGTTTTGATGATACTTTCACAAGATCCTTCGGCTTCGCTCAGGATGACGTGAGAGAATAGAGTTAAGCTATAATAAACGTTTTTTTCTTAAAATTATTAGAATTATTATAATAAAGGTTGCTAAGCTTAAAAACATTAGCCAAACATAAAGTGGGTTGTGTGCAAAAGGTAGGTTATCTATGTTCATACCATAAATACCAGAAAGTAGTGTAAGTGGTAATAATGCTACAGAAATTGCAGTAAGTGTTGCGACTACTCTATTGGTACGGCGCGCAATTAGTGATTCTACTGTAACATGTAAGCCGTCTACAGTTTCTTTGTAGTTTTCAATAATTGACCATATTTTGGATAAATAGTCGTTTATGTTGTCAAAATAAAGTGTAAGAGATTCATCTAAAAATGATTTTCTTGTGTGTGTTAAATTTGAAATTAAATATCTTTGTGGATCAATAATTCTGCGAAAATTTAGGATATTTCTTCTGTGAATTGCTAATTCTCTTACTGTTCTTACATCCGGTTCTTTGTTAAAAACTTCTTCTTCTAATTTAGAAATTTGACGGCCCATATTATTTAAAATAGGCTGTGAATTAGAAAAAAGAGATTCAATTATTCTGTTTAATAAATATCCGGAACTTTTATTCATCCAGTCTAATTTTATTTTTCTGTTCCGCATACATCTAAAAAAGAAGTTTTTCATCTCTTTGGATTTTGTATGTTGAATTGTAATTAAATATTCATCTCCTAAAAACATATCTATTTCTTGTGTGGAGATACTTCTTGAGTGTGTTTGCCAAGTTGGAAATTGAAGTACAACAAAAAGATAGTTTTTGTAAACATCTAACTTTGGTGTTTGAGCTTCACTTTGTAAATCTTCTAAGTCTAAGTGATGGAAATTATAATTCTCCATTAGATATTTTAGAGCCTCTTCGTCTACTTTGTCTATATTTACCCAAGTCAGTTTTTTTTGTTTTATTACACGAATTGCCATATTAGTTTATTGTGTTTGGTTGGTTTACAATTGTGATATAAAGAGAAAGAAAATCAGTACCTTCTGTTTTTGGGGAATCGGTTATATAAAATAATCCGTTTATGCCATTTTTTTCAAAACTAAATTGTCTCCTATTTCCAGTATTTTTTGAAATTAAAATATTAAAATTATTTTTTTTGAATTCATTTGTATAGTATTCCTGTAAAAAGTCTGGATTTGCGGATAAGTTATACCAATCTAAAGTTATATTTTCTTTTTGTGGAATTATTGGAGCTTTGATAAATTCTGTAAAAGTTTTCCAAGAACTTTCTTGATTTTCTGATTTTAAGATAACAATAGGGGAAACAATAATTTTTGGTAGCATTAACACAAGTTCTAGTTCTTTGTTTTTTTTGTGTTCAGATTGAAGTGTGATTGTGTCTAAATTATCTAATCGTAAATTGGAATTTCTGCTGGAAAAAATTCTGGTAAAGCTTTTAATTCTTTGGGATTTTCTGTAGTTGTAAACTTTAAAATAACTAGAATTGCAATAAGAAACAGTATAATTAAACCACAACCACCAAAACAACCCCGTTTTATACACGACGGTTTTTTGTTGAACTCTCCGATAGGTGGATTTTTTATTTCTACATTGTCGAGTTTTTGTCGCATAATCTTTTTAATTATAGCAAAAAAGAAGAAAATAAGAAAGTAAAAATAAAAAAACAGCAGACTAAGCAGACTAAGTAAAAGACATGATACATGATTCAGATAGCATGATACAAAAAGTTCATAAAGTCTATAAAGTAAAAAGTAAAAACTTAATTCTTAGATCTTATTATTTAATTCTTGAAATGTCATCCCCAACTTGATTGGGGATTCAGTTTGAATCATAGTTTCTTTGTTAATAACCCTGGATTCCCAGTCGAGCTGGGAATGACATTAAAAAATTAGTCCAAAAATTTCAAGTGTTCAGGATGTCAGAAATTATAAAACAGAAAAAAGGAGAATAAAACTAGGAATAAATTTTTAAGATGTGATAAACTAAAGTTATATTTTATAAAAAAACTATGAAGATAAAATTTTGTGGAGCGAATCACGAGGTGACTGGGTCATGCCATCTTTTGAAGATAAAAAATAAAAATATTCTGGTGGATTGTGGAATGTTTCAGGGTTCGGATTTTAATGAAGGAAAGAATCATGATGAATTTCCTTTTGATCCTAAGGAAATTGATGTGGTTTTGGTGACACACGCACACTTGGATCATACAGGTAGAATACCAAAATTATTAAGAGAAGGTTTTGACGGGAGTATATTTATGACAAAAGCTACATGTGCTTTTGCAAAATTGATTTGGGAGGATGCTTTTGGAATTATGGAATATAATGAGAAAAAATTTCAGATGCCAGTTTTATATTCGGAAGCAGATATTGAAGAGGCTGTAAAACATTGTGTTGGGGTAGATTATCACGAAGATGTTGATTTGGGTGATGGAGTTTCTGCAGTTTTTAAAAACATGGGTCATATTTTTGGTTCTGCTTTTATAGAAATTACAGACGGTGAAAAGAAAATTACTTTTTCTGGAGATGTTGGAAATAATAATGTGCCAATTTTAAAAGAAACAGAAAATTTGAGTGATGTGGATGTAGTAATTTGTGAGTCTACTTATGGGGATAGAATCCACGAACCCATAGAAGAGGGCTATGCAACGCTTTTAAAATTTATTCAAGAAGGTGTAAAGCGTGGCGGAACTATTATGATTCCAGCTTTTTCTTTGGAGCGAACTCAACAGATTTTGTTTCAATTACATAAAATGAGTGAACACGATGATACTTTACCAAAAGTTCCAATTTATTTGGATAGTCCGCTTGCAATTGAAGCTACAAAAGTTTATAAATTGTTTCCAGAATATTATGACGAAGAAGCAATGCGTGAGTACAAAGCCGAGGGTGACTTTTTGGAATTTCCAAATTTAAAGATTACTCATACTAGAGAAGAATCAATGGCAATAAACGATAAAAAAGGTCCCAAAATAGTAATTGCTGGGGCTGGGATGATGAATGGTGGAAGAATTTTGCACCATGCTGTTCGTTATTTGGATGATCCAAACTCAACTTTGATTTTTGTGGGTTATCAAGCTCATGGAACTTTGGGGAGAAAACTTTATGAAGGCGCAGAAAATGTAAAAGTAATGGGAAAATATTTGGAAGTAAAAGCAACAATAAAAGCAATAGGGTCTTTGTCTGCTCATGGAGATCAGAAAAAACTAATGGAATGGATAAATAGTGGAGATAAAAAACCAGAAAAAGTTTATTTAGTTCATGGAGAAGAGCATGCTTCTACTGAACTTTCTCATAGACTTAGAGATGAGTATGGTTTGAAAGTTTTTATTCCTGAGTATAATGAAGAAGTGGAAATAGGATAGCAGACAAAAAAACAGGATACACGATACAGATAACATGAGACAAAAAATAAACACGTCATATTGAGCGGAACGAAGTGGAGTCGAAATATCCCCGTGCAATATCACAAAATATAAATAATTATGTTCTTCCTGTCATCCCCAACTTGATTGGGGATCCAGTTTGAATCATAGTTTCTTTGTTAATAACCCTGGATTCCCAGTCGAGCTGGGAATGACAAAAAAACATTGTTTAGTTTGTTATTCAACGTTCTTGTGATTCTTCCTGTCATCCCCAACTTGATTGGGGATCCAGTTTAAATCAACGTTTCTGGATTTCAGATCAAGCCGGGAATGACAATAAAAACCTTTGATTTTACAGACTTTATAAACTTTTGACTTTCTTATGAAAAAAGGATTTAAAATAAAATCTAAATATAAACCAGCGGGCGACCAGCCGGAAGCTATAGAAAAGTTGGTAAATGGTTTGAACACAAATATTGAACACCAGACTTTGCTAGGTGTAACTGGTTCTGGAAAAACTTTTACCATTGCAAACGTGATAGAAAAAACAGGTTTACCAACTTTGGTGATTGCTCATAATAAAACTTTGGCAGCACAACTTTGTACAGAGTTTAGGGGTTTTTTTCCAGACAGCGCAGTAGAATATTTTGTTAGTTACTACGACTATTACCAGCCAGAAGCGTATCTATCTGGATCTGACACTTATATAGAAAAGGAAGCCCAGATAAATGACGAGATAGAGCGACTTCGCCATGCTTGTACACAGGCTATTTTGAGTAGAAAAGATGTAATTATCGTTGCGTCTGTTTCGGCTATTTATGGTTTGGGATCGCCCGCAGAATACGAAAGAATTGTACTTCATTTAACTCGTGGGCAAAATATGGACAGAAGGGGAATGCTTGCTCAACTTATAGAAATGCAGTTTGAGAGAACAAATTCCGATTTAAAAAGAGGAACTTTTAGAATGCACGGTCAGGTTTTTGAAATTATGCCAGCAAACGAAGAGAAAATTTACAGATTTGAAATTAGTGAAAAAATAGATAAAATTGAATTAATTGACCCAATAACTCGCAATATAATTCGTGAGCAGGAAGATGCTTGGTTTTTCCCGGCAAAACATTATGTAGTTAGTTCAGATTTGCGTACTCGCGCTTTAACTACAATTAGAAAAGAGGCAGACGAACAGTTAAAACTTTTTAAAAAACAAGGGAAAGTTTTGGAATATGAGAGATTGAAAAGAAGGGTAAATTATGATTTGGAGTTAATAAAAAACTTGGGATATTGTAATGGAATTGAAAATTATTCTAGACATTTTGATGGGCGCGCTCCGGGTGAGCCACCTTATACTTTGATGGATTATTTTACACATGGAGTTGGGGATTTTTTGACAATTATAGACGAATCTCATGTGACTGTTCCGCAAATTCGCGCAATGTATATGGGGGATAAAGCTAGAAAAGACAATTTGGTTGATTATGGATTTAGACTTCCAAGTGCTCGCGACAATAGACCTCTTAAATTTAAAGAGTTTGAAAAGAGAACCGACAAAGTTGTTTATGTTTCTGCGACTCCATCTGAATATGAATTAAATAGAAGCGGGCAAATTGTAGAGCAGATTGTTCGTCCAACTGGTTTGGTTGATCCAGAAATTATTATTAAACCTGCCACAGAAACTGCAAAAAATATTTCACAAGTTGATGATCTAATGAAAATGGTAGATCAAAAAGTTGCAGATGGTGGAAGGATTTTAGTGACCACTCTTACAAAAAAGATGGCCGAAGACTTGAGTGGATATTTGGAAGAAAAAGGAATAAAAGTAAAATATTTGCATAGCGATATAAAAACCATGGAACGAATTGAAATAATTACAGGTTTGCGTAGGGGTGAATTTGATGTTTTGGTTGGTGTAAATTTACTTAGAGAAGGTTTGGATATTCCAGAAGTTTCACTGGTCGCAGTTTTGGATGCAGATAAAGAAGGATTTTTGAGAAGTGAAACAAGTTTGGTGCAAACTATTGGAAGAGCTGCTAGAAATGTAGATGGACAAGTTATACTTTATGCCGACAAAATGACAGGTTCTATGGAGCGCGCAATAAAAGAAACAGAAAGAAGAAGAAAAATTCAACTTGCTTACAATAAAAAACATAAAATAACCCCAAAAACAATTGAAAAAGAAATTAAGAATTTGCTAGAGGAATTTGGAATTACAACAAAAAAGCCAAGTTCTAAAAAAGTAAAAAAACAAACTTTGCAGGAAAAAGTTTTGGATTTGGAGTTGCAAGGCGACGACAGACCACTTGAAAAAATAATAAGAGAAAAGGAATTTAAAATGAAAAAAGCCGCAAAAGAATTGCAGTTTGAGTTGGCGACGGTGCTAAGGGATGAAATAAAACTTCTTAGAGATCGTATAAAGAAGCAATAATATTTATAAAAACTACTATATTTTTGTATTAGTTTAAAGTAAAAATCAAAAAAGTAGTATAAAATCATTTTTCATTCAATTATATTTACAAAATAGAAATACTCTGTTATAATGAGTCTTCTATGCAAGAAAAAATAGTTATAAAAGGTGCGCGTGAGCATAATCTAAAAAATGTAAATTTAGAATTGCCACGCAATAAAATGGTTGTGTTTACAGGACTCTCTGGATCAGGGAAGTCTTCTTTGGCATTTGATACTATTTTTGCAGAAGGTCAAAGAAGGTATATAGAAAGCTTGTCTTCTTATGCAAGACAGTTTTTGGGTGGAATGCAAAAGCCAGATGTAGACGAAATAGAAGGGCTTTCTCCGGCTATTTCTATTGACCAAAAAACTCACAGTGCAAATCCACGTTCTACTGTTGCCACAATTACAGAAATTTACGATTATTTGCGTGTTATTTATGCTAGAATTGGGAAGCCATATTGTCCGCACTGCCACACAAAAATAGATAAAATGACTGTGGATGAAATGGTAAACCAGATTGTAGATGTTTTAAAAAATAAGAAATTAAAAATAAAAGCTTCAGAATTAGTAATATTTTCTCCAGTTGTTCGTGGCAGAAAGGGGGAGTATTACCAAATGCTTTATGATTTGTATAATTCCGGATATTTGGAAGTTCGAGTGGATGGGGAAATAAAAAGTTTACGAGATAGAATAGTTTTAACAAAAAATAAAAAACACACAATAGAAGTTGTTGTAGATAAAATTCCTTTGGCTGGAGATGAACAGGCTCAAAACAATGAAACAAGAGAACGTTTAACAGAAGCTGTGGAAAATGCGGTTGATTTATCAAATGGACTTTGTGGAGTGATTTATCCAGATGCTATCGAAGCTCTTTATAGCACAGAATATTCTTGTCCAAAAGATGGCTATAGTTTTCCAGAAATTGAACCTAGAATGTTTAGTTTTAATAGCCCGTACGGTTATTGTGGATACTGTCATGGACTTGGAACCAAAGAATTATTTAGTGAAGAACTGTGTCCAGCCTGTGTTGGAAAAAGATTGAATAACGATGCATTAAGTGTAAAAGTTGGTGGAAAAAATATTTTTGAACTAGTAAGTATCACTATTTCAGAAGCATCAGACTTTTTTAATAATTTGGATGATTTAGATGAAAAAGAAGTAGAGATTGTTTCCGCTGCCTTAAATGAAATAAAAAATCGACTTAGCTTTATGCTGAGTGTTGGTTTGCATTATTTAACTTTGGGTCGTAGATCTGGAACTTTGAGTGGTGGAGAAGCTCAGAGAATTCGTTTGGCTTCACAAGTTGGAACAAAACTTGTGGGGGCACTTTATGTTTTGGACGAGCCAACAATTGGACTTCATCAAAAAGATAATGAACAACTAGTTGCCACACTTCGTCAGCTTTGTGATATTGGAAATTCTGTAATTGTAGTAGAACACGACGAAGATACAATTTTAGCCAGTGACTGGATTGTGGATATTGGTCCTGCTGCAGGTAAAAATGGTGGAGAAATAATTTATTCTGGTAGGGTAGATGACTTGTTAGACGCTAAAAAGAATCATAAATTGAGTAATAATTATGGCTGTGTTGCAAGTGGAGACGTAGATTGTTTAACTGGAAAATATTTGCGTGGTGAGATGAAGATAGAAATTCCAGAAAAAAGAAGAAAAGTAGACAGTTCAACTCCAAAAATAAAAATTAAAGGTGCAGAAGAATATAATTTGAAAAATATAAATGTGGAAATTCCACTTCGTAGGTTTGTTTGTTTGACAGGTGTTTCTGGTTCTGGAAAATCAACTTTGATGAATAACATTTTGTACAGAACTGTTGCAAATAGACTAAATCATGTAAACAAAAAAACTGGAAAACACAAACAGCTTTTGAATACAGAATATATAGATAAAATAATTAGAATAGACCAGCGTGCAATTGGAAGAACTCCAAGAAGTAATCCGGCAACTTACACAAAAGTTTTTGACCCAATCCGTGATTTATTTGCGTCCACTCCAGAAGCAAAAATGCGTGGTTACAAAAAAGGGAGATTTAGTTTTAATACTGTTGGAGGAAGATGTGAAAATTGTGAAGGAAAAGGTGTTTTAAATATTGAAATGCATTTTTTACCAAGCGTGCAAGTAGATTGTGAAGTTTGTCGTGGGCATAGATTTGATAACGAAACTTTAAAAATTTATTTTAAAGAAAAGAATATTTCTGATGTTTTGAATATGACAATTGCAGAAGCAGAAGAATTTTTTAGAGATATTCCACAAATTTATGACAAACTAAAAGTTTTAAATGAGGTTGGTTTGGATTATTTAACTTTGGGGCAATCTGCAACAACACTTTCTGGTGGAGAAGCTCAGAGAATTAAATTAAGCAAAGAATTGGCAAAAAGAAATACCACAAAAACTTTGTATTTATTGGACGAGCCTACA
>CAZHUL010000011.1:0-12495 GCA_964535435.1 uncultured Gammaproteobacteria bacterium
GTTTTTGGATGATTCACCTTGCTTTTGTAATGCTTAGTATTTGGATAGCTTTGTTTTAAAAAATTTTTCTTTCCATCCTAATTCTAACCTCCCGAACACTTGAAATTTTTGGACTAATTTATTTTTTAAACTTATGGTTTTTGAGAATACAAAAATAATTAATTTAGCGAACTGCGGTTAATTAAATAAGTTTAATAAATAAATTAAGCCTAAAATTGTCAACGTTCGGCACTTTTGGTTACCTTTTGGTGGCAAAAGGTAAGGTGAGAAGGATTGGATTTTGAATTAAAATGTTTTGTGAATCAAAAATGGGATCCCTCAAGCTACGCTTCGCTTCGTTCGGGATGACGTGAAAAGGAATTGAAAATAATTTAACCCGTTAAATATGAAATATCTGTCTTGGGACGAAAAAAATATAACAGATTTTAGTGAAGAAAACATAACCTCCTTATACAGTCAGGGTTATGTTTTTACGCGCGTAGCCAAAGGTTTAATGAACCAAACTCGTAGTGTTAGAATTGATTTAAAAAAATTTGAATTGTCAAGCGAAAATCGTAGAATACTGCGGAAAATAGAAGATTTAAAACTAGAAATCAAAGACTTACCACTTGAAAATTACCACTGGTCTATCCACAAAATGGGAAAAGATTTTTATGAAACCAAGTTTGGTGAAGGTATTTTTAGCGCAAACAAAATTAAAGAAATTTTTACAGATCCAGAAAAAAGTAATTTCAACAAAGTTCTTACTTATGAAATAAATAGTGAGACTGTTGGATATTGTATTGCTTATGAAAATTCAGAAATAATTCATTATTCTTACCCTTTTTATAATTTAAATATTGGAAACAAAAATATAGGAATGGGAATGATGTTAAAAGCAATTGAATACGCAAAAACTATTGGGGCTAATTATATTTATTTAGGTTCAGCACAACGCCCAACAGATATTTATAAACTACAATTCAAAGGTTTGGAATGGTTTGATAGCAAAGTTTGGAGTGATGATTATGAAAAATTAAAAAATACTTTAGAAAAAAAATCTGTGGATAATTCCCAAAAACATATTCATTTTATAGGAATTTGTGGTGTGGCCATGAGTGCGCTTGCAATTGCTTTTAGAAAAAAAGGTTGGGCCGTGACAGGAAGTGATGTTGGATTTTTTCCACCTATTTCTACTCATTTACAAAAACAACATATAACTTTTTATCCAGGTTGGCACCCAGAAAAAATGACAGCAAACGGAAACCCAGATTTGGTAGTTGTGGGAAATGTTGCAGGTTCTACAAACCCAGAATGGAATTTTGTTTTAGAAAATAAAATTCCTTACAAATCTTATCCAGAAGTAATTGCAGAATATTTTTTAAAAGAAAACTCATTGGTTTGTGCAGGAACTTATGGAAAAACTTCTAACACCACACTTTTAACATGGATTTTTAAACACGCAGGAATGGATCCAAGTTATATGTTTGGTGGACTTTCTGCAAATCTAGAAGAAAGCGCAGAAATTACAGAAGGAAAATGGAGTATTTTAGAAGGAGACGAATATAAAACCGCACGCTGGGATATAAAACCAAAATTTAGCCTTTACTCCCCTACTAATGTACTTTTGACTGCATCTGCTTGGGATCACGCAGATATTTATCCAACAGAAAAAGATTATAAAAATGCTTTCAAAAGTTTGGTAAAAATGATTCCAGAAAATGGACTTTTGGTAGCTTGTACAGACGGTGAAAATATAGCCGAAGTATTAGAAGAATACAGTCATAAATTAATTAAATATGGCGAATCTGTAGAAAATGATTATAGTTATAGAAACGTTAGACAAACCAAAGAAGGTTTAAGTTTTGATATTGTTCACAAAGATAAAACTTATAAAGTAATGTTGCCAATTATAGGAGAATACATGGCAGAAAATATTTGTGGATGTTTTGCAATGGCGCACGAATCTGGAATTGAACCAGAAAAAATTATTCAAGCACTTGGAAGTTTTCGTGGAATAAAAAGAAGATTAGAAAAAAGATTTAGTGGAGAAATAGATATTTATGATGATATTGCCCACTCGCCTACCAAAGCAATTTCTGTGTTATCCACACTCAAAAACCTTTACGCTGGAAAAGTTATTGCGATTTTTGAACCAAATACAGGAAACAGAAAAAGTCAGTCTTTTCCAGCCTATGCCAATGCTTTTGAAAATGCCGATACTGTAATAATTCCAAGACTTACCAAAATAAAATCTGCCAACGAAGAAGAAATGCCAGCAGAAGGAAAAGAATTAGCAGAAATTATAAGCAAAACCCACAAAAAAGTTTTACTTATAGAAAAAGATAGTGAACTTCTAGAATATATAGAAAAAAATACTTACGGCGGAGATGTTGTTGTATTTTTAGGCTCACACGGATTCCGAGGAATGATTGAAAATTTGGTAGACAAACTTAAAAGTTAAAAATAAAAAAAGACGCTAAAATTAATTAGCATCTTTTTTATTTTATTCTTTACTATTCTGGTCAAGCGAAGCGATTCATCAAACAAAGTGATACATCAAGCGTAAGCGATACATCACCTTTTTACCACGTCATATTGAGAGGGGTAAAACGGAATCGAAATATTTTTTTAATTCACCAAAAACAACATATAATTGTCATTCCCAGCTTAACTTAAGAATCCGGAAACGTTGATTCAAACTGGATCCCCAATCAAGTTGGGGATGACAATTTAGGAACTAAAAATTAAGTAACGATATTAAGGATTAAGTCAAAAGTTTAAAGTCTGAAGACCGAAAGCTGAAGTCTATTTTTTTATTTTCCCTCGTCAACAACTTCGGCAACTACTGAATCACCGTCTATTCCTACAACAGACAAGGTAATTCCACACTTATCACATTCTACAACTTGACCTACATTTAATTTTTCGTAATTTGATAAATCCACTTCATTTTTACATTCTGGGCAAACTAGGTACATATTTTTTAAATTAAAATTAAACTTTCAATATTTATATTAAAAGTTTAGCACTACTTTAAAAATTATTCAAACAAAAAAAGACCCCGAGCAACGAACTTCCGAAGAAGTTGGTTGCTCGGGGGTCTAAGGTGTGCAGTGAGTTCGGTTGATCAGACCTTACTCTAGTCTTTTTTGACTGTTCGTATATTTTTCCTGAGTGTTTCGAACCACCTAGGATAATCCCCTATTGTGGGATGAAGCGACCTTCATTACCGTGTGTTTTATTAACACACACGGCTCCTTTATACCTAATCCTCTCTCTTGACTTAATGAGAGAGTGATTTTGTGGCTGCACCCACCGTATAAAGAACTTAATTTAACTTATTTCTAAAACAAGTATAACATATTTCTAATGTTTTGTCAAGTCTTTTGGGTCGAAATAAAGAAAAAACTTGATATTTAAGCCAAAAATTAATAACCATGTAACTTAAAAAATAAAAAAGGCCCCATGAACAGTCTTAACTTCCTAAGAAGTAGACTGCCCACGAGGCCGATACGCAACGAACCTGTTTTTTTGTTTTGTTTTTTTTGTTTTTTTTGTTTTTTTTGTTTTGTTTTTTTTGTTTTTTTTGTTTTCCCCACTAAGGAGCTGGGGTACTGATGGTTGCGCTCCACCAGATTTCTAAATATAGAATAACACATTTTTAATGTTTTGTCAAGTGTTTTGGGGCGAAATGGAGAAAAAACTTGATATTTAAGCCAAAAACTGGTAATATGAATTTATTAAGTTATAGAACTTTATCTTAATTTTATGCAAACCCCACAACAATCTTATCCTAATTTGGCAAATAGCATTGGCGTACCTGTACTTTATTTAAAAAGAGAAGACCTACATGAATATAAATCTCACAAAGGCAGGTCTATCCCAAAAATGATTGAACTTTATACCAAGGAAGGTTTTAATAATTTTGTAATATCTTCTTCTGGAAATGCTGGTTTAGCTGCTATGATGTTTATAAAAAACTACAATAAAACAGCGCAAAAACCTCTTAAATTAGCCATTTTTATAGGAGAAAAGATAAATGAAACAAAATTAAGGCCTTTGGAGGAGTTAAAAGACGAGAATATAGAGATAAAACAGGTAGAAAGACCAAAACAACAGGCCTTTTTAGAGGGTAAAAAGGACGCTACACTTTTTTTAAGACAATCTACCGATGATTTAGCTTTAGAAGGATACAAAAGTTTGGCAGAAGAATTAAATGAAATTGAAAATTTGGAAGCTATTTTTGTGCCAACTTCTTCTGGAACCACTGCAGAAGCTTTGGGAAAACAATTTGAATTTTTAAGCCAAAATCCACAAATTCACATAGTTCAAACCGAAAGTTGTAACCCAATTGCAAGCGAATTTATGGAGTGGAATAAAATGGATGTAGAAGATTCAATCGCAAGCGCAATTGTAGATAACGTTTCCCACAGAAAAGGTGCTGTTGTAAAAATTGTCCAAAATACCAAAGGAAGCGGTTGGATAATTACAAATAGTGAAATTAAAAGCGCCATAAATTTGATAAAAGAAGATACAAAAATAGAAACCTCACCAAACAGTGCTCTATCTGTGGCCGGACTTATAAAAGCACGAGAATCCGGCTGGAGCTGGGGTGGAACGGTAGTTTGTCTGATTACAGGAAAATAATAAAATAGACTTTGGTCTTCAGACTCCAGACTTTCTGACTTATTCCTTAAATCTTAATTCTTGAAATATCATCCCGAGCGACAGAGAGGTATCTCGTCTTTAATTCACTAAACATAAATATACTCTTTTTTGTCATCCCCAACTTGATTGGGGATCCAGTTTGAATCAATGTTTCTGGATTCCCAGTCAAGCTGGGAATGACATAAATAAATTAGTCCAAAAATTTTAAACAATTGGAACATTTAGAACAAGTAAAACGATAGAACAATTAGAACTCTTATAACATGCACACAACAGAAGATTTGGAAAAAATATTAAAATTTATAATTTCAAAAAAACCGCGACATAAATTTGGAGTGGACGACGCCAAAAGAATAATTGCCGGTAAAATGAAAATAAAACAACCTTCCAATAGGTTGCTTTTCCCTGTTTACAAAGATTTGGTAAAAAAGAAAAAAATTCAAAAAGACAAAAACTTAGAGATCTTAATGAGAAAAGCAGATATTCGCAGTTTGTCTGGAGTTGCAATCGTAACGTCTTTAATAAAACCATATAGTTGCCCAGGAAAATGTATTTATTGTCCAACAGAAAAAAGAATGCCAAAAAGCTATCTTGCAACAGAACCAGCCGCCTCACGCGCCTTGCTTTTGGATTTTAGCCCTTACGAACAAATGAGAAGAAGAATTGAGTCATTAAAAGAAAGTGGGCACGATGCCGACAAGATTGAATTTATAATTAAAGGAGGAACTTGGAACGCCTACCCTATCAAATATCAATATTGGTTTATTTTGGAATCTTTTCGCGCATGTAATAAATATGCAAAACTTAAAAAAGAAAAAGTTAGTTTAGACGCTAGTCTAGAAGAATTGCAGGACGCTTTAGAAAAAGAACAAAGAAAAAATGAAAACGCTAAATTTAGAATAATTGGGTTAACTTTGGAAACACGACCAGATACAATTACTCCAAAAACAATTTATGATATGCGTCGCCAAGGCTGTACCAGAATTGAACTTGGACTTCAGGCGCCAGACGATAAAATTTTGGAATTAACAAAACGCGGACATACAGTAGAACAATTTAAAAAAGCTATGTTTTTGCTACGACAGGCTGGTTTTAAAGTTGACCTACACTTTATGCCAGATTTACCAGGATCAAGCCCAGAGCACGATGTAGAGATGTACAAGAGCTTATTTACAGACGTTGCGCTACGTCCAGATATGGTAAAGATTTATCCTTGTGCGGTTTTAAAAAATACCGAACTTTATGATTGGTATAAAGAAAAAAAATACCAGCCACAAAAACCAAAAGACTTGTTTGAGTCTATAATAAAAATGAAACTAGCAACCCCGCTTTATTGTAGAATTTCTAGGCTAATTCGAGATATTCCAAGCACAGAAATTACAGCAGGAAATACAACTACAAATTTAAGAGAAATTCTAAAAGAAAAAATGACAGAACGCGGTGAAAAATGTGTATGTTTGCGTTGTCGCGAAATTGGCAGACACAAAAACCTTTCAGACGATTCTCCTCACTTATTTATAGAAATTTATGAAACTGTTGGCGGAAGAGAATATTTTATAAGTTATGAAACAAAAAATCGTGAAGCTTTGTTTGGATTTTTAAGGCTTAGAATTCCGGAAAAAACTTTACAAAAAGATGGTGTTTATAAATTACTTCCAGAAATAAAAGATTGCGCTTTTGTAAGAGAACTTCATACTTACGGGCAACTTGTTGAAATTGGAAAACACAAAAAAAATGCATCCCAGCACAAAGGAATTGGAAAAAAATTAATGATAGAAGCAGAAAAAATTGCCAAAAAAGAAGAGTTCAAAAAAATTGCAGTAATCTCCGGCGTTGGCGTAAGAGGATATTATAGAAAATTGAGATATAGAAAAGTTGGGAGTTATATGATAAAGAAGATAGCAAATTAGGCAGATTATGCAGAGTAAGCAGATTAAGTAAGAAGAGGTAAATTGCTTCGCTTGTTTAGAACTTTAATCCAAAAACCACCTAAAAAGGTGGTTTTTGGATTAAATATTACTACAGTTATATAATTAGAAAAAATAATATCCAATAAATGCAGTTGTTATATTTATAATTACGCCAGTACAGACTGCCAGCAACCAATTCTTTTTGAAAAGAAATCCCAAAAGTATAGTCTCAAATAAAATCACACAAATTTCAGCAAAAAACCAATTTATATTGTGAGAAAACAAAGCTTGCCAAACAATTGGATGCGAAATAAAATTAAGACCAACAATTACTAAAACCACACGTTTCCACTCAAATTTACGTAAGAAAATTAATGCGATTGGTAATTCGATAATAATAGTAAGGAAAAGCAGTTTTATTTCTTCCATTTTTTTGTTGCTAACAAAATTAAACCTATACCAATAATTACTAAAAAGGCCGGTACAATTTTTTCAAAAGAATCAAAAAGCCACCATTGGGTATTTTTTTCTGAATGACTAACAAGTTGTTCATTTACATCATATTCTGATTCACTAACCAAACTCAAATCAAATGAATCATCAGTTAGTTTTGTGATATGGTAAACAGAAACAAAAAACACAGAAGGATCAGAATCAGGTAAAGAACTGCCCACCGTTCTTTCTTTAATACTTTCCCGATTTTTATCGACTACCGAAGATAAAATAAAATATTTTTGATTTTCTGGCAAAAGTCCCCATTTATCTCCGGCAAACTCATCTACGTTTGTGTCAGCCTCCTTATGTGTTATAAAAGCTTGATTACTTTTTTTAACTGCCATAAACGGAGAACCCAAATTTTCACCATCCCCATATGCTCCACATTCTCCATTAAATTTCTCTGAAGGATTTAATGCTGATACAAATCGTGGGACACGATAATATTGTGTTTCATACACATCATAATTTGGAAAGTCATCCAAATTATCTATAAAACTACAAAAAGCATAGTAATGAAATCCGGGATCTGGGGCGACATCAGCAAAAACATTATACGGAGTTAAAAATGCTATAGCAAGCAAAAGAAAAAGTATTTTTTTCATAATATATATTATTTATAATATACAAAGTATATCACATTATATACAGTTTTAAAAAACCACCTAAAAAAGGTGGTTTTGGTTTCTACTTACTAAAAATAACATCGTACAATTCTTCTCCAAGTTTTTCTGCTTCTTCAAATTCTAACCTAAATTCTCTCCATTCCTGTGGAATTCCTTCTATACCATTATAGGCACCAAGCATTGCACCGACCATAGAAGCCGTGGTGTCGGTATCTCCACCAACATTCACGGCTTCCAAAATTCCCTCTCGGAAGTTATTCATATTACGAAAAAAGACTGCAATCGAGAAGACTACTGCGTTTATAGCAGTAAAGGCCTTTCTTCCAGTACAAAACCTAATTCTTAAACTAGCCAAGTCTTCAATGTTTTTTTCTACGAATGAAAGTTCTTCGTATAAAGAAGGTTGCTCTCTATTATGCAAACCCTCAATTATCGCACCAACATGATCTACAAGAGACAATAAATAACCACAATCAAAATTTGGTTCATTTATATTACCACAAAAAATATCGTGAATTATACAACCAATCAAACAAGCAGTATCCGACGCTACTTTATTCAAATGCGTAATTGAACCATTTAATCTGATAAGGTTATATAAAGAAGAAACACTCCAGTTTTGATTGAATATTGCCAAAGGTACAATTCTCATCGCAACACCAGCACCCACACCACAATGTGGTCTATTTATCAAACTCTGGAATTGTCTGTAAAGATCTTGGCTATTCATTTTTCTATATTTTTCCAATTCTTCATCAGAAAGAGAATCTAAGAATTTACCCACTAATTTTAAACTGTCTCTAGTTGTACAACCAGCTCCAACGACACCACTTCTATAAATTTCTACAAATCTACAAGCACAATCCATATGGTTATACTCACCATTTGCAATCAAAGATTCTACAAGAGCTTTTGAAAAAGCCCAATCATCTGTAGTATCGCCAACTTTAAAAGACAAATGTGTATCTAATCTTCTTTGGAAAACACCCAAACTTTGGAAACCTTTAATCCCACCGTTTGTGGATTTTTGAATTTCTTCATAAGGCATTACTTCACATGGTGCACCCATAGCATCACCAATCATAATTCCCAATAAACACCCTTGAATTTTACTTAAGATTTCTTTGCTCATCTTACTCTCCTTTTTTTTGGAGTTGGTGGAGAATGTTTTTTGATGCGAAATGGTGAAAACATTTTTCTTAACACAGCTTTGTTAAACTCATCACCACTTAATTTTTTACCTGTTTTTTCATCCCCTTCCATTTGAACTCTGGATATGGAAAGTAAAACCCAAAATAAAAAACATAAAAGTACTATTGTTATTGTTTTAAGGAACATCTTACCTCCTTTTGTGCAGGATAAGTCTATCATTTCCACAAAAAATCTACAATACTTGTACTATTTTGTTTAAATTTGTTAAAATTTAAATACACAAATAAATAATAAACATTATGAATAAACTCCCATTAGAAAAGTTCGATCCACAAATAAACGAAGCTATAAAAAAAGAAATTGAAAGACAAGAAAATGGTTTAGAAATGATTCCTTCTGAAAATTTTGTTTCACTCGCTGTTTTAGAGACTTTAGGTTCTGTTCTTACAAATAAATATTCAGAGGGTTATCCCGGAAAAAGATATTACGGTGGATGTGAAAATATAGATATTGTAGAACAGTTAGCAATAGACCGTGCAAAAGAAATTTTTGGTGCTGAACATGTAAACGTTCAACCACTGTCCGGAGCTCCTGCAAATATGGCGGCCTATGTTGCACTTTTGGAAATAGGAGACACCGTACTTGGAATGGATTTATCTCATGGTGGGCACTTAACTCATGGGCATCCTGTGACAGCAATGGCAAAAATGTACAATTTTATAAGATACAAAACAAATTCTGAAGGGTTAATTGATTTAGAAAATTTAAGGCAAATGGCTTTGGAACACAAACCAAAATTAATTTTAGTTGGTTATAGTGCTTACTCTCGTGAAATAGATTATGTAGGAATAAAAAGAATTGCAGACGAAGTTGGAGCTTACACAATGGCAGACATTGCACACATTGCCGGGCTGATTGCTGGTGGTGAAATGGATAACCCAGTTCCTTTGTTTGATGTTGTAACTACAACAACTCACAAAACTTTGCGTGGACCAAGAGGAGGAATGATAATGTGTAAAAAAGAATTTGCAAAACAAGTAGATAAGGCTGTTTTTCCCGGACTGCAAGGTGGGCCACACGAAAACAATATCGCCGGAAAAGCCGTAGCTTTTAAAGAAGCTTTAATGCCGGAATTCAAAGAATACGCTAAACAAATAAAAAAGAATGCAAAAGTTTTAGAGAAAAAATTATCTGAATTTGGGTTTAAACTAATGTTTGGTGGAACAGACAATCACCTACTTCTAATAGATGTAACGTCAAAAAATGTTACTGGAAAAGAAGCAGAAGAAGCACTAGACAAAGCTGGAATTACAGTAAACAAAAATATGATTCCAGACGATACCAGAAGCCCGTTTGACCCTTCTGGAATTAGACTTGGAACACCAGCACTTACCACACGCGGTATGAAAGAAACAGAAATGGAACAAGTTGCCATGTGGATAAATAGGGCTGTGGAAAATCATACAGATAATGTTATACTAGAAAATATAAGAAATGAAGTTAAGGAAATGACAAGTCATTTTCCGTTATACAAGAATCTTTAGACAACATTTTACCGTTACGAAACCTTCAAATTTTGAGCGAAAATTTTGAATAAGCGACGACGTTTAATGGTATTAAGCTGAGAAGCTTTTCAATATTTGCAGCCAAAATTTGAAGGTTGTAGTAGATAATATGTTGACTAAAGATTCATAGAATTAAAAAAATAATATGGAGTTTATAACCAATTCACCAAACGAAACAGAAGAAGTTGGAAAAAATTTAGTAAAGGAATTAAAAGGTGGAGATATTGTCTTACTAAATGGTGATTTGGGTGCAGGAAAAAGTACTTTTGTTAAAGGTATTGCAATGGGTTTAAAAATAAAAAGAACTATAAATAGCCCGACTTTTACTTTAATGAATGTTTATACACTGGACAAAGAAATAAATAAAATAAAAAAACTTATCCACATAGATACTTTTAGATTAAAGGACGAAGAAGCACTGCTTGAAATTGGTGCCGAAGATTATGTTGGGCAAAAAGATACCCTAACTCTAATAGAATGGCCCGGGAAAGTCCAAGAATTAATTGCCGACAAAGATATAATTGAAATAGATTTTATACAGGCCGAGGAAAATAGAAGGAAGATTGTAATAAAAGATGAGCTGTAAAGCTCATTTTTTATTTTCACATTAGTTTGAGCGGAGAGAGGGATCTCGTATCTGACTCACAAAAAGAAGAGAAAAATACGTTTTATTTTAATTATTTATGTTTTGGTGATATTGCACGGGGATATTTCGACTTCACTTCGTTACGCTCAATATGACGTGGTGAGAAAACCTCATCCTGAGCGATAGCCGAAGGATCTCGTCTCTGATTCACAAAACATAAATATACTCTTTTTTGTCATCCCCAACTTGATTGGGGATCCAGGGTTTGAATCAACGTTTCTGGATTCCCGGTCAAGCCGGGAATGACAATAATAAATTAGTCCAAAAATTTCAAATGTTCGGAAGGTTAAAAAAAGGAAAGAAAAAGAAAATAACTTTAAAATAAGAACCAACTTTTAGCTTGACAGGTTGGTAGAGTTATGTTAAGAAGTGGGGTCTCTTGAAAAAGAGATGAAATGTCCGTTCCTTTACAAAAAAACAACAGGAGCAAAAAGTCATGGTTAAAAACCTAAAACTATTGGAAGACATGCTTCAAATGGCTAGACAAAGCCAAAATATGTTACAAATAACTAGATTGTGGGTTCATAACCAACATCTGAATACCTTTGCTAATTCACTTTCGATTGCTTGTGATGATGCAACCTTACAATTTCCATTACCAAATGTTAGAAGTGGAAATTCTGTAAAAGAATTGATTGAATGGTCTAAAACTTATTTGGAACCACACACCTATGATTCGCATATATTTTTGACGGAAATTGATAAACTTATTGATTCTTTGGAAGATAATACAAGTATTAATACAATAGACTGGATTATGAATTCGTTTTTGAAATATCATAACTCTTTATATTTTTTCTCTTACATTGAAGAAAAGGATCAAATTGAAATTCTTGGATATATTTATTATTTACTAGAGAGAATTGAAGAATATATTAAAAATAGATTGGAAAAAATTAATCAAGAATTAGAAGAGAAAAAAAAGACAAAAAAGGTAAGAGAAGCAAAAGAAAGAGAAAGGGCAGAACTTATACAACTGCCTAAAAAATTTGCCCAGAGAATGTACCAATTTAAGATGCATTTAAAATCTCGTTATAAGTCATCAATTACTCCTAAGAAAGTAAAACTTACGGCAATCAATAGAGATCACTTAAGAATATTTTATACTTTGTTGGTCCAATTAGATGTTTCCACTTTAAATAGAAGAGAAATATGGTTTCACCTTTATAAAACAGCAAAATTTTTTAATTTTCCATACATTGCTGAACAGTCTATGAAAGCTCTTGGTCAGGAAAATCCCAATGAAGTACATGATATAAATAAAATATATGATTGGTTTTTTGGTTTAAGAAAGAATAAAGCAAAAATAGTAATTTCTCGTTT
Organism: uncultured Gammaproteobacteria bacterium; assembly: GCA_964535435.1. Classification (GTDB taxonomy): domain Bacteria; phylum Patescibacteriota; class Patescibacteriia; order Magasanikbacterales; family UBA922; genus JAKITS01. The sequence continues at coordinate 12,368 of CAZHUL010000011.1, forward strand.
ATCACAAGAACTTGTTCCAGCTATTAAAACAGAAGGTGTACTTAATGTGGATTGGGTTACAATTATTGAAACAATTGAACAAGCTACTCATACTGGCCCTCACGAACGTTCGCCTTTATCGTTTGGGG
>CAZHUL010000012.1:0-3506 GCA_964535435.1 uncultured Gammaproteobacteria bacterium
CCTGTTTTTGTTTTTTCTTTAGTTATTCTTTTTTGGGCGATATTTGATGGTATCTTGACATATATAGTACCAATTTTGATAGAAGGACAGGGGTTTTCAACAAGCATGATTGGTTTTATTATAGGGACTTCTTCTATAACTGGCGCATTTTTTGATTTTTTAATCTGTAAATTTTTTAAAAATATAAGTTTTAGAAGAATATTTTTAATCATGTTTGCAATTTGTTTTGTTTATCCTTTACTTTTGTGGTCGGCAAAAAGTTTATGGTTCTTTTTGTTTGTTATGGCAGTATGGGGAATATATTTTGATTTTTTTGGTTTTGGAGTTTTTAATTTTATTGGAAGATATACAAAAAAAAAGGATCATTCTTCTAGTTTTGGGACACTTCAAATATTTAGAGCTTTGGGTGGAATACTCGCCCCAATTATTGTGGGCTTTGTAATTATCAAAGGTATTGATTGGCGTTCTTTTGCTTTGGGATGGTTTTTTCTGGCTGTTGGTTTTATTTTTTTTATTGTTCTTGTTATTTTGATGTATAAAAAACAACCAAGCAATGGTAGTAGAGTAGCATTTCAGTCATCAAAAAGAAAAAATTTTTTTGTTGAAATTCGTTTGTGGAAAAAAATAGGAAGAGTAATGATGCCAGTTCTGTTCTTAACTTTTTATGTGTTTTTCATTGAAGCTTTTTTTTGGACTTTGGCTCCTTTGTATACTGAAACTGCCGGTCTCGAGCAATTTGGTGGTTTTTTCTTAACAGCGTATTCTTTACCATTTTTAATCGTTGGTTGGTTTGTTGGTTCTTTAAATAAAAAATTTGGGAAAAAGAAGACGGCTTTTGTGGGACTTTTAGTCGGTTCTTTAATTTTATCTTTTTTTTCACTTTTATCAAATCCTATTATATTGATATTTTTAGTATTTTTTTCATCATTTTTTATAAGTGTGGCATTGCCTTCAATTAGCGCAGCATATGCTGATTACATTTCCGAAGCATCTCAAGTAGAAGAAGAAATAGAAGGTATAGAAGACTTTGCATTTAACGCAGGTTATATATTGGGTCCAATCTCTGCTGGAGTTTTGGCAGATGTTTTTAGCATACCTGTTGCCTTTAGTATTTTAGGTTTGTTTGGGGTTTTGTTGGCGACTATTCTACTTTTTGTAACACCAAAAAGCATTATAATTAAAACTAAACCATCAGAATTAAAATAAAATTATACCAACATATTGTAAATTATTTAATTGTTATTTAATAAAATAATTGTTATAATTTAGCCTAATTAAATTTAAATTTTAGAGTGAAAAATAAAATACCATTGTCCCAATAAAAATTATGAATAGAATTAAAAAATTTTTAAAGTCTTTGGGTCCGGGTTTTATTACAGGAGCTTCAGACGATGATCCTTCTGGAATTGGAACATATTCTCAAACTGGTTCACAATTTGGTTATAATCAGCTGTGGACGGCATTGTTTTCTTTTCCTTTTATGACTGTTATACAGGAGATGTGTGGTCGTATTGGAATGGTTACTGGAAAAGGACTGTCTAACATAATTCGTCATCATTATTCAAAAAAAATTCTTTATATTTCTGTAGCTTTACTTTTTTTAGCAAATACTGTAAATGTTGGCGCAGACTTGGGGGCAATGGCGGCATCGGGGAAATTACTTTTGGGCATACCTTTTATTTTGTGGCTTGTTATATTTACTGCTGTTTCTATTGGTTTACAAATTTTTGTGCCTTATCCAACCTATGCCAAATTTTTAAAATATTTAACATTATCTTTATTTTCTTATGTTGTGGTTGCTTTTGTTGTAAAACAACCTTGGCATGAAATTGCTTTAAAAACATTTATTCCTAGTTTTAGTTTTTCCAAACAATATTTACTTAATATCGTGGCTATTTTGGGTACTACTATTTCACCTTATTTATTTTTTTGGGAAGCAGACCAAGAGGCTGAGGAAGATTTTGCTCAACACCGATTGCGTACTTATGGTAAAGGTATGCCAAAAGTAACAAAACTTGATATTAGATCAATGCGTATTGATACAGTAATCGGGATGCTATTTTCTAATTTAATTATGTTTTTTATTATCGTAACTGCTGCCTCTACTCTTGGTGCAAATGGAATTACAAACATTACTACTGCCGATCAAGCGGCCATGGCTCTTCGTCCACTTGCTGGCGATTTTGCCTATTTATTGTTCGCTGTTGGAATTATTGGTACAGGACTGCTTGCAATACCAATTCTTGCCGGTTCTGCTGGTTATGCATTGTCAGAGGCTGTGGGGTGGAAAGCTGGTTTGGGTTTTAAATTTAAACAAGCACACGCTTTTTATACCGTTATAATTATTTCAACAATTCTTGGAGCTCTACTTAACTTTGTAGGAATTCCTCCTTTCAAAATGTTATATTATACAGCTGTTTTAAATGGGGTAGTTGCACCACCGCTTATGATTATGTTAATGCTAATTTCTAATAATAAAAAAATTCTTGGCGAACATATTAATAAACGGTTTTCCAACATTGCCGGTTGGGTTATTACAGCTATTATGTCTGTTTGCGCATTAGCGTTATTAATAACTTTATTTGTCTAAATATGCAAAAATTTTATTATTCTTTATCAAAAACTAAAAAAATATTTTTTTTAGTTTCAACTATTTTATTATCTGTTCCAATCGGTGGGTTAGTTGGCCTAATGCTCGGTCTTTTTATGGTAAATTTTATACCTATTTCTTGTAGTGTTACAGGTTGTCACAATGCTTTTGAATTTCATGGTATGTTTGGATATGAAGCAACCGGTTTTATTGGTTTTTGGTTTGGTTTGTTTGTATTCCCAGTATCGTATATGGTCTTTATTGTTTATCTGGAAACAAATAAAAAGTAATTTTATATTAAAAAAACTTGTTTAAATTTAATTTATTTTTTATTTAAAAAATGATATAATAAAAATGTTAATTTTAAAAAAATAATTATGCCACTCCAACTTAAGCTAGTGTTGATTGTTTCTGCAATAGGTATTTTTGATACCTTATATCTTATTTATAATAAAATTCGTGGCACAGAAGTTCTTTGTTTATTTTTTCCAAAAAAGTGGTGTCAAAAAGTTCAAAAGTCTAAATATAGTAAAACGTTTGGAATTCCAAATTCTTATGCGGGGTTTTGTATGTATACGTTTCTTTTTGTTTTCACAATACTTTTTGCTTATGGGTTAACCACATCTTTTTGGCCAATTCAATTAGTTGTTTCAATAGGATTTCTATTTTCGTTTTATTTTCTTTATATTCAAGGTTTTGTGTTAAAAGCATTTTGTACTTGGTGTGTTTTGTCAGCCATAAATTTTGCAATTTTAGCTTACGCAACCTTCTTATTTTAAAAAATACTATTTAATTTAATAAAAAAATATGGAGAGACTAAATTTTTTTGATAAATTGTTTTTTGGGTTAGTAATTGTTGGTGCATTAAATTGGGGTTTGGTAGGATTTTTAAATTTTAATTTGGTTACTTTCTTGT
>CAZHUL010000012.1:3516-12001 GCA_964535435.1 uncultured Gammaproteobacteria bacterium
CTATTTAACTAGATTTATTTATATTGTGGTTGGGTTATCTGCTGTTTACTTGGTTTTTGCTTCAAAAAGGATTTGTAAAAAATAAAAAAAGGCGTGAGCTGTTTTTTTGTTGTACTAACTAAAATTTTAAAGTATAATTTATTAACTAAAACTAATAATAAATTATGGAAGAAGAAAATAAAATTGAACAGCACTTAACAAAAAGAGAAAGAAGGGAAAAAAGAAAACAGGAAGAAAAAGAAAATATAAATAAAATAGGAAAAGTTAAAAAAATAAAAAAGATTTTAATTTGGAGCGCTATTTGTATTTTTGTAATTTTGGGATTTTGGTGGTTGAAAGACAATATCAAAACTTCGCCAGCTGTGGAAAATCCGCAGGAAATTAGAAATGATGATATAGTAAAAGGAAACCCGGAGGCGGTTGCAACTTTAATTGAATATTCGGATTTTCAATGTCCAGGTTGCAAACAATATAGTGGTATTGTTTCAGGAGTTTATGAACAAATGGGCGGTGGGCTAAGATTGGTTTATAGACATTATCCACTTGAGTCTATTCATCCAAATTCTTTTGATGCAGCGCGTACCGCCGAGGCAGCCGGCAAACAGAATAAATTTTGGGAAATGCATGATTTACTTTTTTCTAGACAGGCTAGTTGGGCTGGTAATAGTAAAGCAAAAGATATTTTTGTAGAATATGCCGTAGAATTAGGTTTAGACAAGGATAAATTTTTGCAGGACTTTGCTAGTGAAGAAACAGAACAGAAAATAAAATTGGATCAGGCTTCTGGAGATACAATGGGGGTACAAGGAACACCAACTTTCTTTTTGAATGGAGAACTTTTGGGCAATCTGCCACTTAATGTTGAACTTTTTAGATCAGCCATAGAAAAAAAATTGAATTAATTTGTTTTAATTAACAAAAAGTACTAATTTAAACCATATAAAAAATAGACGCTAAAATGTCTATTTTTTATTTTGTGATTTATTATTTTTTAATTACAAACGGGGATGTGCCGTAGCGAAGCGAAGGCAGATCGTGCAACAGCGGGCACCGCCGCGCGTTGTGCGAAATGACGGAGCGAAGCGGAGGCATTTTGCACAACTGGTTTTTATACAAACTTATTATTGTATAACATACTTAAATTTGTGTGTTATACGAATTTTTTAATAATATATATTTGTTAAATTATTTATTTATATTATCATAGCAGACTTATCAAAGCAAACGAAAAAAAGTTTTTAAATTAAGAAGTTTATTCTTTAGTTAAATCTTTATTTTTAGTGTAGTTCATTTGGTATTTTTTTGTTATGTCTGGTAAGCTGAGTATAGTAGAGCTCTTTAAAAATAAAGGAGGGAATAATACTATGAAAAAGAAGATTACAATGTTTGTTCCGTGGTTTTATTCCACAAAATATCTTTTGGAGTTTTGTCCTAAAATAGCTTGCATTTTGAGTGAGTTTAATAAAATAAATGGTGGTAAAAACGCTATAGAATTTTTAATATGGAATGGAAATCCTAAGAGTTTACTAGGAAGAGAACCGGCATTAGTAATGTTTTTTGGCGAACCGGTAGTTCCTGCGTCTTTATCGGATAAAAAGAAGAGTATTAAAAGAGCGCAAAAAGTTTTAGAAAATTGTGTGGAAGCTGGTCATTTTTTATTTTGGTATGATAAACAAATTGTTTTTTCTTGGGATAGTAGAGATAATTTTAAAAATAGTCCTAATTATTTGTGGCCACCAAAAGACCAACACGTTTTACTAAAAGTAGATGGAAATAAAATTTGGTCTAAAACTTGGTCCTTAGAACTAGTTGGAAGTGATATGGAAGCAAATTTACTTGAATTTCTTGGTTTTGGAGAAAATTTAAAAATTGTTGATTCAAAAGATAGATGCTAAAACAAAACTACGACAGTTAATGTCGTAGTTTTTTAATAAGATTTTTTTAGAAAATTGAGTTCTTTTATTCTTCTTTTGTACTTTTAAAAACATTTACAAAAGTTGCAAATTTAAGTGATCCATCAAACTTTTTTCTATTTTTCTTTTTGAATTTTACAATTCCGGAAATAGTTGCAAAAAGAGTGTCGTCTTTTCCTTTGCTTACGTTTTCTCCTGGGTGGTATTTTGTTCCTCTTTGGCGTATCAATACGCTTCCTGCTGTGATAGTTTGTCCATCTCCTACCTTTACTCCAAGGTATTGAGCTTTGGAATCACGACCCAGCCTGGTGGAACCACCCGCCTTTTTATGTGCCATATAAAATTATATTTAATCTATTTTGAGGTTATCCTCTTGGTTTTATTTATGTGCGATTATTATAAAACATTTTAATAGTTTTGTCAACGGTATTTGTTAATAATGATAAGTTTTTCCTATTTTAATACTAATTGCCCTATAAATTTGTTCTAAAAGTATTATTCTGGCCATTTTGTGTGGAAAAGTCATTTTAGAAAGTGAAAGTGATGAATTCATTAAATTTTTGTGTTTTTCTGCAAAACCAAGCGCGCCTGCAATTACAAAAGTTATGTGTTGTCCTGTGTTTGTTTGTTCATCTAAAAATTTGGAAAATTCCACAGATGAATATTCTTTGCCTTCTTCTTTTAGAAAAATAACAAAACTGTCTTTTTCTATCTGTTTTTCTATATTAGCCAGTTCAATTTCCTTTATTTTTTCTATATTATCCCCATCGTGAAAGGGTGTGTTTGGAACTTCTTTTACTGTTATTTTTGCATAAGGACTAATTCTTTTTAAATATTCTTCTGAAAGAACATTCCAATATTCTTCTTTTAGTTTGCCTACGGCAATTATGGTTATGTACATATTTTATTATTAAAAATTCTAATTGTTCTATCACTTTTTAGGTGTTCTAAATGTTCTATCACTTTGTTTGTTCGAAATGTTCTTTCTGTAATCCCCAACTTGATTGAGGATCCAGTTTGAACCAACGTTTCTGGATTCCCGGTCAAGCCGGGAATGACAATAAAATGCTAGTTACTTTTTTCTTTCTGTTTTATCCATATTTTTTACAAAAGTTCTAAATGTTCTATCGCTTCACTTGTTCTAAATGTTCTAATTTCTAACCTTCCGAACACTTGAAATTTTTGGAATAATTTATTTTTTAAACTTATGGTTTTCTGAGAATACAGAAAATAATTAATTTAACGAACTGCAATGAATTAAAAAAGTTTTGTTATATTAAATATATAGGAAAAGTTTTTTATTGAAGTCGTAACCAAAATTTAGATATTTAGGTAGAAAGTAAGTTTAAATATATGCCTTAGCCTAAAATTATCAACGTTCGGCACTTTTGGTTACCTTTTGGTGGTAAAAGGTAAGGTGAGAAAAGTTTGGTGTTATTTTAAAATGTTTTGTGAATCAAAGATGGGATCCCTCAAGCTCCACTTCGCTTCGTTCGCGGAATGACAGAATATTTTTTCTATTTTATTAAAAAATGACAAAAGTCAGAAAGCTAATTAATTTCCTTTACTTTAATTCTTTTATAAAATATAATAATGGCATGGCTAGATCAATTTATCCCTTAAAACTTTATTTTAAACAACCCGCTATCTTTGTAATGGCTATTTTGTCTTTGCTCGCAAACGCATTTGTTTGGTTTTGGCTTTTGTACAAAATAGGCCCACAACAGGATCCTATTTTCCTGCATTATAACATACTATTTGGCGTAGACTTAATAGGCGAGTGGTGGCGAATAGTATATTTGCCAATTACAGGATTTTTTATTTTGGTTGTAAATTTTATATTGGGTTGGGTTTTGTTTCACAAAGACAGACTTATTGCTTATATTTTGAACGCTATTAGTCTTATCTGCCAAGTGTTTTTGCTGATCGCAACTCTTCTTATAGTTTTTTTGAATTTGTAATTTTATGGCGGTAGATAAGACTAAAACAGACTATCTTCTTTTGTCGTATTTTGGAGTTCTTATTTTTTTTGGTTTAATTTTGTTATGGTCTGCTAGTTCTGTTGTTGGTTTTGAACGGTTTGGCGATAGCTACTTTTTTTTAAAAAGACAGGTTTTGTATGGGTTTTTACCTGGTTTATTTTTGTTTGTAGTTTTAAGTAAAATTCCTTATACTTTTTTAAAAAAGATTTCTCTACTTATTTATGGTGTAGCACTTATTTTACTTATTCTGGTGTTAATTCCGGGAATGGGCAACAGTTTTGGAACTACTGCACAAAGTTGGCTTTCTTTGGGGCCTTTGTCTTTTCAGCCATCAGAGGTTGCAAAATTGGGTATTATTGTATTTTTTGCTAGTTATCTGGCAGATTTAGGAAATAACATAGAAAATTTTAAAACTGGTTTTTTGCCATCTTTGGTGTTGGGACTTTTGCCAATAGGGCTTATTGTTTTACAACCGGATATTGGAACTGCAAGTATACTTTTTGCTACTATATTTGGTATGCTATTTTTAGCAAAAGCAAGATATTCACATTTGGGTATTTTGTTGGCTGGTGGAATTGGATCTTTTATAATTATGATAGCGCTTGTACCTAGTAGAGCCGAAAGGTTAATGACTTTTATGCGTCCGGAACTAGATCCACAAGGAATTGGTTATCAGATAAATCAAGCTCTTCTAGCAATCGGTTCCGGTGGTTGGTTTGGGTTTGGTTTGGGCCATTCTATACAAAAGCATCAATATTTACCAGAAGTGCACGCCGATAGTATTTTTGCAGTTATGGCAGAGGAGTTGGGTTTTATTATGGTGGTTGCTTTTATTCTTTTACTTTTAGTTATTTTTTTTCGTGTGTTTAAATTGGCCAAACAATCTCCGGATAATTTTGCGAAATTTTTGGTTTTTGGCGTTGTTTTGTGGTTTACAATTCAATCTTTTTTTAACATTGGCGCAATGGTCGGGCTAGTTCCACTTACCGGTGTGCCATTACCGTTTGTAAGCCATGGAGGAACAGCTCTTATGATTTCTATGTCTGCGGTTGGTATAATTATCAATATATCTAAAAATAGAATTAAATATCGTTTATGAAAATAATTTTTTCTGGAGGCGGGACGCTTGGTCCTGTTACACCACTACTTGCAATAAAAGAAATAATAGAAAAAAAATACAAAAAAGCAAAGTTTGTTTGGATTGGCACAAAAAATGGCCCAGAAAAGCAACTTGTCGTAAAATATGATATTCCATTCTTTGTCATTTCTTCCGGTAAAATGCGTCGTTATTTTTCTTTTTGGAATTTTACAGATTTGTTTAAAATTATTTTTGGTTTTTTACAATCTTTTGTAATTTTGTGGAGAGAGAAGCCAGATGTTTGTATTTCTGCTGGTGGGTTTGTTTCGGTTCCTGTTCATTTTATGGCTTGGATTATGGGTGTACCTTCGTGGATTCACCAACAAGATGTAAAAGTTGGTCTTTCAAATAAAATTATGGCGCCTTTTGCTACAAAAATTACTACATCTTTGGAAGAAGGAATTATAAATTTTTCTGCAAAAAAGGTTGAATGGCTTGGAAATCCTGTTCGCGAAGAGATATTAAAAGGAGACAAAGAAAAAGCTATAAAAAACTTTGGTTTAGATCCTTCTTTACCTGTAGTTTTTGTAATGGGTGGTGGAACAGGATCAATAAAAATAAACCGACTTGTGGTTGAAGCGTTGCCACATTTGGAAGGTTTTTGTCAGGTGATTCATTTAACTGGAAAAAATAAAAAAAAAGAAGAACCAAAATTTTTAAACTTTAAAAATTATTTTCAGTTTGATTTTTTTACAGAAGAAATGAAAGATGCTTATACTGTATCTAACTTGGTAGTGGCTCGTGGTGGTTTTGGTACTTTGAGCGAGGTTTCTGCATTGAAAAAACCTACAATTATAATTCCAAATTCTGGACATCAGCAAGATAATGTAAAATTTTTAACTTCTGCCACTGCGTTACTTAGTTTTGATGAAGACAATATAAGTGGAGTACAACTTGCAAAAGTCATAAAGGATTTGTTGGTGGATAAGTCAAAGATGGTTGAGATGGGTGAAAAGTTAAATACCTTACTTCCGAACGCAAAAGAAAATGATATTTTAGAAATAATAGGAGAATTGCTTAAAAAATAAAATTTTCAAAAAATTAAAAAACAACGAGCTATTTGCTCGTTGTTTTGCGTTGATATCCAAATGTATTCCCCACAAAATATAATGGGACTGTCGCCAGACCAAAAAATACAGAGGAAAACAAGTGATATCAGGCAAAATTGACTGTAAAATACAATAGATACAAAAATGCTGTCGTGAAACAAAAATAAGATAATGATCTTATTTTTGTGCCTTGGAATAAATGACAATTTTACTTTTGGATATACGGAATAGGGGATTAGAAGTAAAATTACAAATAAACAAGACAAATCACCAGCAACAAAAAGTGTTTTGCTTATGAATTCGTTCATTTGTTCCTCCTTTATGGGACTTTATAAAAGAACATTTTTAGCACATTATTTTTTTTAAAAAAAGTCAATAAAAAAGCGCCTATTTCTAGACGCTTTGGAGCTACTCTTTTTTGAATGTTTTTAGTCTTGTTGCTACTAAAATTCCCATAAAAACACAGAAAATTATTAAACAAAGTATTGAAATTTCTCCATTTAGTTCTTTTTTCTCTAAAAAAATAAGATAAAAATAGAATATACTGGTTATACCAGTGGTTATTAAGGTGGCCACCGCGAAAGCTTTATTCCAAGCTGTTGCGGTCTTGCCTATGATTTTATAGGGGCTTCCCTCAAAAATCATATAAAAGCTGGCGTGTAATCCAATAGAAACCAAACTTAGTATTATGAATAGTTCTAGTAACTCTGCACCATTCATTTTTTTCTCCTCGTTGTGGTGAATTGAATAAAGTATAAAATATCACTTATAAACAACTTTGTAAATAAAAAACACCATAATGTCTGTTTGCTTGTTTTTTCTGTTATTTTACGCTAAAATAATTAGGAATATGGCATCAACAACAAAGAACACAATGTTTATGATAACGGCTTCTATAGGACAGAAGCTTGTTGCTTTTGTTTACTTTACACTTATTGCACGCCAGCTTGGTGCCGAAGGTGTTGGTATTTATTTTTTTGCCTTATCTTTTACCACAATTTTTGTGGTTTTTGTAGATTTGGGACTAAACAGTGTTTTAATTCGTGAAAGTTCTAAATACAAAGAAAATATCCAGACATATTTTTCCAATGTTCTTTTTGCAAAGTTTGTCTTGGGAATTCTGGCTTATATTGGGGTAGTTATCACCATAAACGCAATGGGTTACGATATAGATGTAAAAGCTTTAGTTTATATTTCTGGAATTACAATGCTTTTTGACTCTCTTCATCTTTCTATTTATGGGGTTTTGCGTGCGCTAGGAAACTTAAAATACGAAGCAATTGGAATTGTGATGAGTCAAACACTAACCTTTGTTATTGGGGGTTTTTTCTTATATAACGGGTTTCCACTTATTTATTTGATGTATGCGTTCCTTATTCCTAGCATGATAAACGTACTTTTTGCTTCAACACTTTTATATAAAAAATATAAGATTTCATTACGTCCAAAATACGACAGAAAAATTTTTATTCGTTTAGCACAAATTGCGGTCCCATTTGCAATTGCAGCAATTTTTGCCCGGGTTTATTCTTATGCAGATTCTATTATACTTTCTAAACTTGCTGGCAACGAGGCAGTGGGTTGGTATAGTATTCCATACAAAATTACTTATGCTTTTCAATTTATACCACTTGCTTTTGTGGCCGCACTTTATCCACGGTTTAGCGAATATTTTGTAAACGACAAAAAGAAACTAGCAGAATTATTTGATAAAAGTCTTAGGTATTTGTTAATTGTGGTTTTCCCAATTTCTGTTGGAATTGCGGTGCTTGCCAAAGATATTGTTTTGTATTTATACACACCAGAATTTGTAAATTCAATTTTACCATTACAAATTTTGGTTGGAGGTTTGGTATTTTCTTTCATCGGTTTTCCAATCGGTGCTTTCTTAAACGCGTGTGACAAACAAAAAACTCAAACATCCATTGTAGGTTTTGCAATGGTTATAAATATAACCTTAAATTTGTTATTAATTCCAAATTTTGGCGTGGTTGGAGCCGCAATTTCTGCGTTAGTTGGAAATTTTTCGCTAACAATTTTAGGCTACGCAGTTGTGCCACAAATTATAAAATTAAAACACTCAAAAGTTTTGCAAATGTTTGGGAAATCCGTTCTTTCCGCTGGAGTTATGGGGGTTTGTGTTTGGTGGACAAATTTATACGTAAACTTTTTTGTTTCAATTGCTGTTGGCGTGGTGGTTTATTTTATTCTTGTATTAGCCACAAGAATTTTAACACTCGGCCAATTTTACGAAGCTTATCTTCTCTTTAGAAAAAAGTAGAAAAAGTTTGGGTTGTTCTAATTGTTCTATCGCGTCGCTTGTTCTAATTGTTCCAAATTCCCATTTTCCGAACATTTGAAATTTTTGGACTAATTTTTTATTGTCATTCCCGACCTGATCGG
>CAZHUL010000013.1:0-11603 GCA_964535435.1 uncultured Gammaproteobacteria bacterium
TTTGAAAGATAAAAAAAAAGAAGGAAAACTTATTTCTTGGAAAAAACCAAATTAAATACCAAAACCCCTTTTCATCAGGGGTTTTTATTTTAACTTGATTTTTTGTTTGTTTTTTGTTATAATTTTCTAATATGAAAAAAAGAGATATAGAAATAATGTCACCGGCAGGCTCTTTTGAGAGTCTGCATTCAGCTATAAAAGCAGGAGCTAATTCTGTTTATTTTGGTATTGATCAGTTTAATATGCGCGCTCGTGCAGCGGTAAATTTTACGATGCAAGATTTAAACGAAATTGTAGAAATTTGTAATAAACATAACGTAAAAACATATTTAACTTTAAATATAGTCTTATATAACCACGATATAATCAAAATGAAGAAGATTTGTGATATTGCAAAGAAGGCTGGAGTTACGGCTGTTATAGCGGCAGATATTGCGGCAATTCAATACGCCAATTCGATTGGTTTGGAAGTCCATATATCTACGCAAGCAAATGTCTCTAATTTTGAAGCAGTAAAATTTTTTGCAAGATTTGCAGATGTTGTAGTTTTAGCTCGTGAGTTAACTTTTGGACAAATTAAAGACATTTGTACAAAAATTAAAGAAGAAAATATTATCGGTCCAAATGGAGAATTGGTTCGTATAGAAATTTTTGTGCATGGTGCCTTATGCGTAGCTATTTCTGGAAAGTGTTATATGAGTTTGGCTACGCATAATTCTTCTGCCAATAGGGGAGCATGTCTACAAAATTGCCGTAGAACTTACAGAGTTATAGAAGAAGAAACAGGAAATGAATTGGTGATAGATAATAATTATATAATGTCACCAAAAGATTTGTGTACCGTTGGCTATATAGATAAAATTTTGGATGCTGGAGTTTGTGTTTTAAAAATAGAGGGTAGGGGAAGGTCTTCTGATTATGTTTATGCTACTACAAAGGTTTATAGAGATGCTGCTGATAGTTATTTAGAAGGTAATTTTACAAAAGAAAAAATAAAAAATTGGATAGACGAACTATCTACAGTTTTCAATCGTGGTTTTTGGCACGGTGGTTATTATTTAGGTAAAAAACAAGATGAGTGGAGTGGTTCTTATGGTTCACAATCCACAAAAGAAAGGATTTTTGTGGGTCAAGTCGTTCATTATTATCCAAAAGTTGGAATTGCCGAAATTAAAATAGAAACCAAAGATGTTGTGGAAGGAGACGAAATTTGTATTACTGGTCCAACAACAGGAATTTTAAAAGGTAAAGTAGAAGGTTTAATGGTTGGAGGAAATGTTGCCAATCATGCAAAAAAAGGAGATTTAATTACTTTTATGGTTTCTGAAAGAGTAAGAAGCAACGATAAGTTGTTTGTGATAAGAAATAGAGAAAATGTCCAAGATTATACAAAATAAAGAAAATTGTATTGGTTGTAATTCCTGTGTGGAGTATGCCCCGGATTATTGGGAAATAGGGGAAGATGGAAAGGCAACTTTAAAAAGGTCTGTAAATAAAAATGGGCATCAAATTTTGGATGTTAATGATTTTGAATTAGAAAAAAATAAACTTGCTGCAGATGCTTGTCCGATGAGTTGTATACAAATAGTAGATGATAAAGGAAAAATTATAAAATAAAAAATAGCTTAAAAATTGAAGCTATTTTTTATTTATCTTGAAATTGAAATGGTTGAACTGGTTTCTGCGTCTGGTGCTGTAACAGTTATTCTTCCGGAATTACCTGTTTTACTTATTTCATAGCATACTCCATTTGAATTACAAACTCCATTTGGGTCAATAGGTATTTCTATTAAATATTCTTCGTTTGTTGTTAAAACTGATAAATCAATTAGTCCAACACAACTCACCGCCCCAGTCTTGCATATTTCAGTTGGGGTTTGGGTAATAGATGCAGGTAAAGTTCCATTGTTATCTAGCCTATATTGATGAACAGCATTTAAGATAGTACTTATTTCTATATTTCTTTCTGAATTTCTTGCCTCTTCAAACCTTAATTGTGGGTTGATTACAAAAACTACTACTGCAAACAAAATTGCAATTATAGACATTGTGAGTAAAATTTCTATCAATGTAAAACCTTTTTGATTTTTCATATTTTAAAAGTCGGCTAGTTCTTCCCACGAAGTTATATTAATAATAGGGGTTATTTGATCTATAGTAATTTTTATCTTTCTTGTTGAGTTTCCAATAACACCTGTCGCTTTTATAGTTCTACTTTCTCCACCGGTTGAAATTACTTCAAGAATACACGTTCCATCATTTAGAATGAGAGTGTCTGTTCCAGTATAGGGTATTGAATCCCTGATTCTTTCTAAAGCTTCTTCGGCACAAGTTTCAGCACCATATTTTGCTTGGCTAAATTTTATTGTATCTATATTAGTTCTGGTATAATCTGTTCCTAAAAATAACAAAGCAAGAACTATTGATAAGCTTACTGCACCCAAAGTTAAAACACTAATAAGTGTTACAAACCCTTTATTTTCGTACAGTTGCAGAACCATAAAAAGTTTTTTCATATTTAAATTCGTTTTGATTTTCTGGGTTTATGTGGGCAATAGTTATCTCTACTCTTATTATACCAGTTGTAGATGGTTGAGAAACATTTCTAAATACTATGTTTGTAATTTCTACAAGGTTATTATTTAAAGTAACCGGAGTTTGTGCAGCTTCTGTCATCACTAAATCTGTTCCATTTAGTGTAAAAGTTGTTGGGCTATTGGTTGGGTTTTTTACATTTACAGAAAGGGAGTTACCGCTTGACCCAACTGTGGGTGAATTTATGGTATTTGTGTTTCTAACTGTTTGTAATATGGTTCTTGTAATAAATTCACCTTGTCTTTCCACTTCATTAATGGTTTGGCTTTTGGCTTTAGATTCAAAAACAAGACCCATAAACAAAAATATACTACCCAGTAAAATAATCAATACGGATATATATAAAATAAGTTCAACCAATGAAAATCCTTTTTTATTTTTTATGATTTTTTGCATAGTCTAAAAAGACATTGGTGTTGCTGTATAAATTGATGCGTCTGCCATAGTAAATTCTACTGTAACAGTTGTGCCTACCATACTTTGTGTAAAGTATACTCTAAGAGTTTGTGCAGCATCTCCACTTGTAATAGAAGTATCCGTAATATTTACTAAAGTACCTGAATTAACGTTTGGTGACCATACTGTTGAACCACCTATTCTAATGCTATCTAATTGATTAGAACCTGATCCACCAGTCCAAGATACTCTCATAGAAGTAATTGTTATATCTCCAGAAGGCGCTATATTAGTTAAACCAACTCCAGAAATACGTTTATTACTATTGTACAGGTATGCCCCAGAGCCATCCATATTTAAATAGCCACTCTCATTTAAAGGTGCATTGAGGATAATTACATCCTCTCTAGTTGAACCATCTAACATTGTAAATTGAATAGTCACAACAGTTCCAGCCATATCATCTGTAAAATATAATCTAAGTTCTTCTGCTATTGAACCAGCTGTTAAGGTATAATCAGAAATGTCAGCAGTAGCACCAGAAACAATATCGTTTGTCCATACAGAATTTCCGTCAATTCTAATCCTATCTAGCAATGTTCCGGGAACTCCACCAGTCCAACTTATAACCATAGAGGTTATGGTTATGTCTACGGTTGTGTGAGTATCTTGCACCGTTGTTCCGTATATTCTCTCATTGTTGTTGTTAGTATCTAAGTATGAAGTGGAGGTATTCACAGCTAAATATGTAGCTTCATCTTGTCCAGGAGGAATAATAAAGTATATTACATCCTCTCTAGTTGAACCATCTAACATTGTAAATTGAATAGTCACAACAGTTCCAGCCATATCATCTGTAAAATATAATCTAAGTTCTTCTGCTATTGAACCAGCTGTTAAGGTATAATCAGAAATGTCAGCAGTAGCACCAGAAACAATATCGTTTGTCCATACAGAATTTCCGTCAATTCTAATCCTATCTAGCAATGTTCCGGGAACTCCACCAGTCCAACTTATAACCATAGAGGCTATGGTAATGTTACCCGTAGAAGAAGTGTTTTGAACAGTTGTCCCATATATTCTGGTATCATTGTTTGAAAGATACGAAGTGGAAGTGTTTACATCTAAATATGTAGCCTCATTGTCTGGTGTACTGGTGGTACTCGTATTTTGAGCACGCCAATTTGTAAGACGAATGCCTAATTCATAAGTTGAAGTAACGCCTTCTCTTGGATTCCAAACAATTGTAGTTGTGGCTATTTTTCTATCGGTATCTATACTGGCAATTTCTATCGATCTAGTAAAAAAATTATCTGTAATATCTGAACTTCCAACTAAATTCCAATTTGTTGCGAGTTGTAAACCGTGTGTGCCATCTGTAAGTTGAGCAAAATCAGCGTCTTTAATATTTTTTAAAGCTTCTGCAGCCTCTTCTGCTAGTAAAACAGCTCTACTATTATCTCCAGTACTCGCCGTAGTATCTTTTGAATAAATTAAAGCACCTGCCATTGTTGTGACAAGTACTGTAAATAATGCACCAGCAAGGACAATTTCAACCAAGGAAAAACCGCTAGTTGCCTTGCACACCTTTTTCATTGATTGTAATAGTTTTTGTTTCATTGTCTATTGATAATTCTATGTTAGCAATGTTTTGTGGTTCTCCTGTTAATTTATTAAAAATTATTTCTGTGGTACCACTTGTTACAACTCTTGTGGACATCTTTGTGATTTCATCGAAGTTTGGGTCACTTAACGAATAACTGGTTCCTTTAAACAGTATTATATCTTCGTTTTGAATATATACACCCCAAGTGCCATCTCCAGTCATATTTCTTGAAAGAGTCTGTGCTCTGTATAAAGCTGTTTTGATTGATTCCGTGGCAAGATCTAGGTCATTTTTTGTTTGAAAAAGTGAATAAATTGGTGTTGTTAAGGCAAGTATTATCCCCATTAAAGCCATAACTAAAAGCATTTCTATAAGTGTAAAACCCACCTTTTTTTTGAGAAGGTTTAACATAAAATTTATTGTAAAATAGATACGTAAGTTCCTAAAATCCAACCGGTTTCCCCATTATCTAGATTAATTTCGTACCATCCATTTTGTTCTTGAATATATGTGTAAGTTTCTGTTGGTTCTACTTGTGTAACTAAAACCCCGCCTGTAGAAGGAGTGCTCCTTACATTTAAAAAGCCCGTTCCAGTAGGTAAAATTTCTAAAATTTTAGTAGGGACAATCGGAATAATTGGTTCTGTGGAAGTAGACAATATAATTACTTCTTCTGGTACTTCAATTATTTCTTGCTGTACTGTTGATGGGGTAGAAGGTGTTGTATTAATTTTATCTTGTTGGTTGCCAATTCCTCCTACTAAACTGTAAATAGGCATTATTATAGCCAAAGCTACTAATAGTACTCCCATCCAAACAATAACTAAAAGAACAGGTTCCAACAAAACACTTAAATTTTTTGTTGTTGTGTCTATTTTTGAATCAAAAGATTTTCCTATTTGAATTAAGCTGGACCCTAGTTTACCAGACTGTTCTCCTGCAATAAGCAATGCTTGAACAGATACTGGAATTAATTTTTTTGCATATTTATATTTGTGTAAACTTTCTTCTATTGACAAACCATTTTTTACATCTTCATGTAATCTTTTATAAAAGTCAGAATAAAGTTTAAATCTACTTGCTTCTGATAGGGAACTAAGAGATTTTAGAATAGGAACACTTGCGTCAAGTAATGTCCCTAAAAAGTAACCCATTCTGGCCAATTCTACGTATTTTATTAGGCGGGATACTCCCGGTATTTTGAAGAGTATCCAAAAACCAATAACACGTGTTTTATTATAAATAAAAAGAAAAAAGAAAAGTAGCGCTAAAAAAACAATGAGTGCTGGAAAGAAAATAATTCCTTTTTCAGAAGAAAAAGTTGAAAACCCAATCAGAATTCTAGTTGGCAAAGGAAGATCTACCCCTAAAGAAACAAATATGCCAGTTAGTCTGGGTAAAACAAACCAAGCTGTACCAATTCCAACCAGAAGAGTTAAAGATATAACAAAACTAGGATATAACATTGCAGACCTAATCTTTGAATTATATACAGCTTCTTTTTGTTGTTGTTCTAAAATTAAATTTAAGCTCTCTGCCATTGTCCCGCTTTCTTCTCCCATTTTTACAAGAGATATAAAATATTCAGAAAGAACACCTGTTTTTTGAAATGTTTCCCACAAAGCTCCGCCAGCATTAACATTTTTTGCTATATACCCAATTACGTAACGCATTGCCCAAGTTCTACTTTCTTTTTTTAAAATATTTAAAATTCTACCAAGCGACATACCCGAACTATAAAGTAAAGAAAAATTTTCAATAAAAAGATTTCTTTCTTTTTTTGATATTAAAATTCTAGCTATCGCCAGCTTTCTGTTTATTGTTTTTTGATTGATAGGTTTTTTATTTTTTTGATGTCTTTTTTTCTTTTTCATATTGTTTATTGTTGTATTGTTCATTTACACCAGCTACACGCATTACCTCTTCTAAAGTTGTCATACCATGTTTTACTTTGTCCAGCCCATCTTCTAAAAGACTTTTTGTACCTTTTTCTCTGGCCATCTTCCAAATATCTTGAGCAGATGGTTTTGTTAATATTAAATTTTTTAATCCTCTATCTACTTCCAAAAACTCATAGATACCCACACGACCACTGTATCCAATTCCAGAACAAGTTGTGCAGGTTTTACCGTCTCTGCCAATACCTTTTCCTTTGTATAAACGAACACTTTTTTCTGGAAAAAATTTCTTGTGTTCATATGGTATTTCTTTTTTTAAGTGTTCTCTATTTGCGATGTAGCTTACTTTGCATTGTTCACAAATACGCCTAACTAGTCTTTGGGAGATAACCAACTCTACTGTAGAAGAAAGTAAAAATGTTTCTGCACCCATAAAAGTTAAACGCGGTAGGGAAGAGGCAGCATTATTGGCATGGAAAGTAGATAATAGTAAATGTCCTGTAAGAGCTGCATTTAATGCGATGTCAACAGTTTCTTTGTCACGTATTTCTCCAACCAAAACAACGTCTGGGTCTTGACGTACAATAGACCTCAAACCTTGTGAAAAAGTGATGTTTCTGCCCTCATTTACCTGAATCTGGTTAATACCGGGGATTCTATATTCAACAGGATCTTCAATAGTCGTGATATTAATTTCCGGTGTATTAACATATTTTAAAATTGAATATAAAGTTGTGGTTTTACCCGAACCTGTAGGCCCTGTAACTAAAATCATTCCAAAAGGTTTTTTAGCATTTTTTTCTATAATATCTTGGTTTTCTTGGGAAATTCCTAAATCTTCAAATGTAAAACCCTTTACGTAATGGGATAAGATTCTGGCGGCAATTTTTTCTCCTCTAATAGTTGGTACAATAGAAATACGCATGTTTACAGATTCTTTTTCTATCTCTATTCTTATACCTCCGTCTTGGATTGTTTCGTGTTCGTCTATCCTAAGTCTTGCTAAAATTTTAATTCTATTTAAAACATTATTATAGAATTGTCTTGGTATGTTTCCAGCTTCTTTTAAAATACCGTCAATACGAAATCTGACTACAACATCTTTTTCTTCTGGTTCAAAATGAACGTCTGAGGCACCAAAAAGTACAGCATCATGAAAAACTTCGTTTAAAATATCTGGTGCAACAGTAACACCTTGTTTTATAATTTTACTAAATCTAGTAATCAATCTTTTATTGTAGTATAGCAGAATAACAGCAATATCTTCTGAAAGAGCATATGCAACTTTTATATTTTTGACCTTTAAATCTGCTTTTACAGCAGATTTTAACCCATGTTTTTTGGGGTTATCGGTTGCCAAAAATACAGTATCTTTATCTTTTTTATAAAGTACAATATTAAATTTATGAGCTACTTGCTCAGAAAGTTGTAAAACTGTTTCTTTTACCGGTACGGCGGTATTTAAATCTACATACGATGTTTTAAAATATTCGGCAATAGCTTGACCAAGTAATTCTCTACTTAAAAGATTTCTAGAAAGTAGATAATCTTCTAATTTTGCATGCTGATGCTTTATAATGCCTTTTGCTTGAAAAAGTTCTTTTTTGGTAATATAATCTCCAGCAAGTAAAATTTCAGCTATTTTTTTATTGTCAAAGTTAGTGGACATAATTTAGACAGGCAAATTTTATTTATTTTATGTTATTTTTTACTTCTTGAATTAATTCTAAAAGCGAAACATCTGATTTTACAAAGTAACCTTTTACAGATTTATATTCTCTAACTTTTTTTTCATCTTCGGTTTGACTTAAATTGGTTGATATTAAAACAGGAAGATCAATATGGCGTTTTTTCATTTTTTCTAAAACTGTAAAACCATCCATTTTGGGCAATATTAGGTCTAATATCATTAAATCATAAGAATGGTGCTTTAAATCTTTTAAAGCCTCTAGGCCATCATTTGCAATAATAGGCTCAAACCCTGATTTTTTTAATTTTAAAGCTAAAGCCTTTGCTAAGGGTCTGTGGTCTTCTGTGATTAAAATTCTTTTCTTTTTATGCATGTTAAAATATTTACTATATTATAACACAGAATAGGGGAACGGTGTATTTCAGTTTAATTTTTACTGTGGATATGTTATAATAAAAAAAATGATAAATATGAAAAAAACAATTTTATTAACCTTTTGTGTCTTGGTAAGTTTTGTAGCCTTACCTTTATTTGTTTTTTCTCAAGAAGATAATATTACTTCTACATCATCGACAGAAATTATCTCTGCAGAAGTAAAGGCTTTAAATTTAAAAATTGAAGAAAAAAAACAGGCCATAAAACAAATAGAACAAACCATAGCCAATTACAAGGGTAAAATTGAAACAAAACGTTTAGAGGCAATTTCACTTTCAAACCAAGTATCAATTTTAGATAATAGGGTTGTGCAAGTAGAACTGGACTTAAGGGCCACAGAAGGAAAATTAGATATTTTAAATTTAGAAATTGAACAACTAAAGCTCACAATTGAAGAAAAACAAAAAACAATGGACAGACAAAAGGAAATAATTGCAGAACTTATTAGAACTTTACACCAAAACAAAGATAAAAATTATATAGAAGTTTTAGTAACCTATAATTCATTTTCTGATTTTTATAATGGTTTACAATATCTAGAAACTGTGGAAGAAGGGTTGGGACAAAGTGTGCAATCATTAAAAGTTGCAAAAGCACAATTAGATGAAAAAAAAGAAGAGGCAGAAAGTAAACAATCCGATTATCTTGCTTTAAATGAACAACTTCAAGAAAAAAAGAAAGATTTGCAAGAAAATATATTTAATAAAGAAATATTACTTGCGCAAACAAATGCCTCAGAAAGAACATTCAATTCTCTGGTGGATAATTTAAGAAAACAATACGAACAAGAAGAGGCTGAAATTCAAAGTATTGAACAAGAAATGAGAAAAAAGCTAGAAAGTGAAAATAAATTAGAAAAAACAAATACTGACGGAGATTTTTTTCTAGCTTGGCCAGCACCGAGTAGATATGTAACAGCTTATTTTCATGATCCAGATTATCCGTATCGTCATATTTTTGAACACAATGCAATAGATATTAGAGCCAGCCAAGGTACGCCAATTAGAGCAGCCGCCTCGGGTTATGTATCCCAAGCTAGGGTTTGTTATTCTTCTAGTTGCTATAGTTACATTATGGTTATGCATTCTGGAGGTTTCACAACAGTTTATGGACACATAAGTAAAATAGGCGTGAGTATAGACCAATTTGTTGCAAAAGGTGACATAATAGGTTATTCTGGAGGTACACCAGGTACAATTGGTGCTGGGCCATTCGTAACAGGACCCCATTTACACTTTGAATTACGTAAAAATGGTATTCCTGTGAATCCATTGTCGTATTTACCACACTAAAAATAGGAGGGTAGGGGAAAGATGACAAAACTATGCAAGAAGATGTTTTTAGAAGTTTTTCTTTATTTTAAGTATAAATTTCTTGGATTAAAAAAAATACTTAATAATAAAAAACAATTAATAGTAGGAGCAGAAATAAAAGAAGGAGATGAGCTTAATTGGAAAAAGTTTAATAATCTAGAGGTATTTTCATGGTTTGTAGAAAATTATGGTAAAGGACCTTTTAAGGTTATTGCCGTAGAAGAAAATGACTGTATGTCTCGTACTGTCTACAAAGATGGCCAAGAAAAGCGTAAAGTTCCCTTAAGCTTTTTAATTATACCAAAAGAAGGTAAACGAAAGGGGGATAAGGTCTTACTTGGAAGCGACCTGTTTTTTGAAGAAATGCTCTATGTATACAAACAATGGAAAAATTCTATTGTGGTGACTACTGGGAATAAACTTCCTAAAATACGCAATACCACTAAAAAATACGGAAAAATTTCATCAGAAGAAGTTGCGGGAAAAATTGGTGCAACCAAAATAAATAAGTTTCCAAAATTCAAAAGATGATAGCAGTAGTATACACAAAAGGGAAATAAAGTCTGGCAAGAAAGCGACTTATTTTTTGAAGAAAAACTTTTTGTATATAAACAAATCTGGGTTCTTCAAATAGCCTAGATTTTTATTTACAAAATATAAAGCGTCGCACAATAAAAAATACGGCGAGAACTAGAGAGAGAAGGAGGAGAACTTTTTAGTACTCGGTTTTGATGGTTTAAATTTTATATTTTATAATGATTTTAAAAGGATACTTTTATTTATAAGATAGAAATTAAAAAATTATTTTTTAATTTCTTTGTTTTTTAAACCACTAAAGTTTTAGAAGTTTTACAACAAGAGGAAAAGATATAAAAGTTATATTATTAATATGTGTGTGTTATTTTGTGTGTGTTCATACCTTTGCCCTGAGAGTATAAAATATATAGCGTCGTATAATATACATTGTGCGACTCTATATATTTATCCTTCTTTCATTCTCCTACTTTGCTCTTTTTTCTTATTTTTATAATGTATAGTTATTATTATTTCCAGTACGCTCTTTCTTGGTAACGCAAGTCTATATAATTTAAATTTGTTTTGTCTTTTATATTTTCTTCCAAAAGGATGACTAGTTGACGATATTGAGTTTCTGCGTTCCTTTCCAAAGAAACATACAAATCCCAGCCTTCTCCTGTTTTAATAATTGCATTTCCTAATTCATTTTCTAATTCAACATATTTAAAAATTACATCAGTGTTATTGTTTATCAAATTGTACCATTCTACTATGTTTTGTACTGTTTCTTTCTTAAGTACGCTCTGGTTTATTAAAGCATCTGTCCCTCTTTTGTCGTAAATTATAGGATAGTTCCCCATTTCTTTTGTTATATCTAAGAAATTTACAACATGTTCTCTACTAATCTCTTTTTCCTCCTTAATTACCTCATCACCGTACATGTCTGTTGTAGTTGTTATTTCATTTTTTATCAACCAAGCATCTTCTCCCACCTGTCTTACAATTTCCACTACCCTACCATCTAAACCAATGTAGGCGTAGTTTTTACCATTATCATAAATAATTGTAGATATTTTTTCTTCTAGAGTTATAAAAATTTTATTAGGAAAATTTTTTTCAACAATTATAGATTTAATAGGAAAACGATTAGTTAG
>CAZHUL010000014.1:0-10730 GCA_964535435.1 uncultured Gammaproteobacteria bacterium
TAAAAGGTTAGTTATTAAATTTTATTAAGATCTAATCCATAGTTTTTCCACAACTTTTAAACTTTTTAAGTAATCATTGATCGAATCTGACTAATTTCTCTTAATAAAGCAGAATTTACTTTTAAATCTTCTTTTATTTTTTCATAAGAATGCATTACAGTTGTATGATCTTTTCCCCCTAGTTTTTCTCCAATTGTTGGATAAGAAACATTAAAATCTTCCCTTAAAATATACATAATTATTTGACGGGGTTTAACCACATCTTTTTTTCTTGTTTTTTCATAAATTTCTTCTTCAGTAATATTATAGTATTCAGCAATGGTTTTAATAACATCTTTAATGGAAGAATTTTTCTTTGGTTTAATATTGTTTTTAATTAAATCTTTTATTTCATTTATAGTTAAATCACGACCTTTGAGTTTAGACTGACAAATTATAGAATTTAAAACTCCTTCTAATTCACGAATATTTCCTTCAACTGATGAAGCTAAATATTCAATAATTTCATTTGATAAGCCAAAATTAAGCATTTGAGACTTTATTTTAAAAATTTGAATTCGTGATTCTAGGTCTGGTTTAGGTATTTCTACAATCATTCCGGAATTAAGTCTTGATTTTAAACGGTCTTCTAGACCGGTGATAAAATTTGGGTGTTTGTCAGAAGAAAAAATTATTTGTTTATTGTTATCATAAAAGCTATTGAATAAATGAAAAAATTCTTCTTCTGTTTTTTGTTTACCGGCAAAAAACTGAATATCATCAACAATTAATAAATCATATTTTCGATATTTTTCTTTAAATTGATTAGCGGTGCCACTAGAAATAGCATTCATTAAATCTAAAGTAAACTTTTCTGAGGTTAGATAATAGATCTTTTTGTTTGGAGCACTATTTTTAATATAATTACCAACCGCTTGAACCAAGTGTGTTTTGCCGTGACCTGTACCTCCATAAATAAATAAAGGATTATAAATAGCTGTTTTTTTAATGATGGCTTGAGTGGCGGCATAAGCGAGTTCATTAAAAGGCCCGACCACAAAAGACTCAAAGGTGTATTTGGAATTTAAATTATCCTCCTTATTAATATAAAAATCTTGCAGTGGTAATTCGTTGCTGGGGCTGTTTTCTTTTTTAATTTCTAGCTTTCCTTCTGATTTTATAACCAAATATTCTACCGCGTGAATATTTTCACCAAAATTACGCAAACCCTTTAGAATATTTTTATGATATTTGTTAATTAGCCAATCTTTAACAAAGACATTTGGTACACCAATGAAGACTGTCCCTTCCTCGAGTTTGTTTATAAAGGTATCCTTAAACCACATATTAAAATTGGCCCTGGAAATGGACAGCTCTATTTCAGATAGAACACTCAACCAAAGTTTTTTATTTTCTTCTGTCATGTTGTTTTGATATTATATACTGAATTAAGAAATGTAAAAGTTGTGTAAAAGGTCTTTCAATGTTAATAACTTGTGGAAAGATTGGGGAAAACTTTTTTGACTTTAATAAAAAAATAATCTATACTCCCTACTATGTCATTTACATATAATCCCAAGAAGAAAAAGAGAGCCAAGAAGCATGGTTTTTTGTCTCGTAGCCGAACTTCTTATGGTAAAAGGGTTTTGAAGAAAAGAAGACAAAAAGGCCGAAAGAAACTAAGTACGGTCTAATTATGTTACCTTTAAAAAGGAAAGTTAAGAAAGAAATCTTTGATCAAATTATGAAAAAGGGTGTTTTTGTGCATTCAGATAGTTTTTATTTGAAGTTTTTGCCACAAAATACTGATTTACCTTCTAATTTTGCTTTTGTGGTGCCAATTAAGGTTAAAAGGACCTCTGTCGGTCGTCATCTAATCAAAAGGAGGATGACGGCCGTAGTTGAAAAAGTCTTATCTTACACTAAAAACGGCTTTTTTGTCATTCTTTTTGCCAAGAAAGATGTTTCTCTTTTTTCTTTTGTTAATATAGAAAGAGAAATTTTGGACTTGCTAAGAAAGGCAAAAATATTGAATCTAGGATAGATTTAAGGTATACTCTTTTAATGATTTCTAGTATTTTTAATGCTGTCTTATATCAGCCACTCTATAACGCTTTAATTGGCTTTGTGGGGGCTTTTCCGTGGATGGATGCTGGTATTGTTGTTATTCTATTTACCTTACTTATAAAGCTTATTTTGTTCCCTTTATCTCAAAAATCAGTTTATAGTCAGATTGAAATGAAGAAGATTCAGCCAGCAATTGATGAAATTAAGTTGAAATATAAGGATAATAAACAAGAACAAGCCTTAAAAACGATGGCTTTATATAAGGAAAAGAAAATCAACCCTTTTTCTGGAGTTATTTTGGCTTTGATTCAGTTGCCTATTTTAATTGCCTTATATATGGTTTTTTATAAGGGTGGTTTGAGCCAGATTCACACTGATTTGCTTTATTCTTTTATAAAATCTCCGGAACATATTAACACAATGTTTTTGGGACTCTTTGACATTACAGAAAAAAACACTATACTGGCAATTATCGTGGCCTTGGGACAATATTTACAAATAAAATACACTATGCCCACCATAAAGAAAGCTGAGGGAGACAAAAAAGATACTTCTTTTCAGGGGGAATTAGCTAAGAGTATGAGTATGCAGATGAAATATGTTATGCCGGTCTTTATGTTTTTTATTGCCAAAAGTCTTGCTTCTCTAGTCTCTCTATATTTAGTAACTTCCAGTATTTTTGCTATCGGTCAAGAGATTTATATGAGAAAGAAACTTATTAAAGAAGATGGAAAGTAAAAAAGCTCAAAAAATAATAGAAGAAATTTTTAAACTACTGAACTTGCCGACAGAGGATATCTCTTATTCTCTTGATGAAAAACGCGGTCATATTTTTTCTATCAAAAGTGCCGAGTTTGAAAAAGTTTTAGCCGAGAGGGAGGATTTGGCGCGAGACTTGGTCTATCTTCTAAAAAGAATGTTTAACAAAAGTTCTTTACCGGGAGAAGAGGCTTTTAAATGCACAATTGATATAAATGATATGCAATCAAAAGCAGATAGCAAAATAAAAATGAAGGCTTTAAATGCCGCTGAAGAAGCAAAAAACTTAAAAACGGATGTCCTTCTTGAACCAATGTCTTCCTATGAACGGATGGTGGTTCACAGCACTCTTACTGGACAGGCAGACATTAGTACAGAATCAGTTGGTATGGGCAAAGAAAGACAAGTTAAAATTAAATATTTGTCCATCTAATTTTATTTAAGTTTCAAGCTCCAGAAGGTTAAGTTTGTTTTGTTTATAAAATATAAATAATTACTATTTTGGTCAATTTGCATATCTATGACATCTATTTTGTTAGCTGTTTCTTTTTCTAAATCAGAAACTAAGGTGGAAGCCATTGTTTCGGTGTTTATCATCCAAATGTTATCCGAAAAACTGACCAGTCCTTGATACCAAGTGTCCGGATAATTACCGTCTGGAAAAGGTTTTGGCACCGCGCAGTAAATTATCTTGGCATCAAGATTACTAAAGAGACACTTTTCTGGAAAAGTATTCCACGGTAGGAGTTTACTCTCCCCCTTTTTGATATTTAAGAGATATAATCTAGGAGTATTTCTTCCGCTGTCAGAATATAAAACTTCGGTGGCAGATTTATTTGTTTTGGTGGTTAAACCATTTATACTACCAATGATTCTAGAGGAGTTTCCTGTTTGACTATTTAAAAAGTATAAATAGCCGGAGATATTGGTGGAGGCCTTGGTGGTCAAGGTGATAGTTTCTTCTTTTGGCCAGGAGACCAGCCATTCAATCAAAGGAGATTCAAAAATCATCTTTTTGTTTGAGCCGTCAGGTAAGGCCGTATAACCAGTGGAACCATTTAGTCCAGTCACTAAATAAAATATTTTAGTCCCCGTTGGGCTGATGACCATTTGGGATATTTTTTCCGGTAGATATTTTCCTTCCACTCCCCCCTCCATCCTTATTTTTACTGAGAAAGTCTGAATATAATCAGTGTCCTCTTTTAAATAACGGATAACTAATTTAAGTCCATCTGGTAACCAGTTAGCTTCGTAGACTTTTGGAATGGTGGTATTGGATAGTCTTTTCGTTTCGGCTGAATCAGAGTAAGTTTCATAAATATTACCATTAGCTCGTAAAAGGTAGCGGATTTTTGCCGTTTTTGTTTTTGGATCTTCGGTCACAGAAAATCCGGCAATCGGTTCAGTAGATATCTGGCGTATTTTATTTAAAATTGTTTCAGGGCTGATATTGTTAGTGGTGGTAGCCTCTGTGTTGGCATTGGTGATGGTGGCGGTATCTACATTTTTTGTGCCAAAGGGATCATAAGTATCTACCGTGTTTGTTATTGGAGTGACTTTTGGTAAAGAAAGGGTGTTAAAGGAAAAATAGAAGTAAATTAAAGCCAAAAGAGCACCAAGGAAGACAACGAGAATAAATATTATGGCAGTTTTTTTAGACATCATATATTTATAATTTAAAATTTAAGATGGCAGGATTAATAGTATAAAGAATAAGCCATGAGACGAGGGCTAGACCCAAGCCCGTGAGAGCATCTTGAATTTTCTTCTTACCGTCACTTTTTCCACCCATAGATTCCGAGAGCATTATTTCCACTCCCCCATAAACAATCATAATAACGGCTAAAGCGGCGGCAATAGCGAGGCCAAATTGAAAGGCTTGTGATAAAAATTGGCCTAACTGATTAGCACCAGCTGTTGGCTCAAATCCTGTGAATGCTTCTGGAACGAGTCGTTCATAATTCATATTATTGTTTTGAAAAATTAATACTGTAATTATTATTAGTAAATTGAAAAATACGAACATTATTACTTATTTTTAGACTAATATCCGCCAAGCCAGAACCGGGCGTATCAACTCTGGTGGTGAAAGAGTTTTTTGGCTCTTGATTCTCCACCGTTTGCCCATTCATTTTCCAAACATAATCAAGTTCTGAACCAGTGGTGGAATTGGTAGTAAAAAAATATGGTACGGCCACAGCACTGAATTCATCCGTGATTAAGTTAACGGTATTTTTTATGGCTTGATTAAACATAATTCCGTAGATTAGACTATTTTCATAAAAAACTATTTTTGGTGAAGAGTTGGTAATATTTATTTGTTGCGAAGCAGAGATATTCCCTTCTAAAGAGGAAGCAGTCACTTCTATTAAAATGTCTCTGACGGGGACAGAACCACTAAAAATAAAAATATTTTTACCAATACCAGAAGCAGACTGTTGAACTGTACCGTCTTTTTTCCAAGAGTAAAGAATATTTTTTGAAGATATTTTGCTACCAGCACTATTTATAAGTTCAGGAATGGCCGTGACTAATACTTTTCCTTGATTGGGGTTTAAAGCTCGGCCTTTGTAAAAAGGTGGAGTGTAAGATAAAGCTTCATAAATTAGATCAACCACGGCCGGAGTAAAGGAAACTTCACTCTTTTGAATTCCATCTTCTGGCGTTTCTACTCGAACACCAACGGTGGTTTTTTGCCCACTTTGACCAGCTAAAACAGTAAAGGTTTTTAGACCAATTTCTGTCCTTTTTTCTACTCCATTGACAAGCCATGTTATTTTGGAACGATCTAAATCATAAGAAAAACTCTGCAGGGTGATGGTAACATTTTCCAGTGGTGTGGGTTTTTCTGGGCTTAAAGACATTTCCAAAAAACCGCCATTTAAAGTGGTTTGGGCAAAAGAAAAAGCCGGAGAAATTATGAGCAGTAAAGTTATTATAAACAAATAACTAAAAACTTTTTTCATTATCATACTCTATGAATTATACCACACTGTTATGTTTATTAACCACTGGCTTCCAGTTCTTCACGTGCTCTTTTGATGGAAAGTAACTGAGATGGATCAGAGGTGATAATTTGATCTTCGGTGTAGGAAGCAATGACTTTGATGGCCACATGTTTTTGACCAACAAAAAAAAGTCCTTCTCCCACATCGGATTCCAAAAGTAAAAACTTTTCTTCATCCGTTAGATTAAAAGTCTTTTGTAAATTATCAACCGTTGAGGGGCTTTGTTTTAAGAGAATTTGGATGGAAGAGTTTGTTACAATTGGTAAACCGTATGGCGAATGGAGGAAGTCATCTACATCTTGGGTAATAGTGGCGAGCCCGAGCCAATATTTTCTACCTCTTTTGGCTAAACTGAACAAAAAAGAAGCGGTGTCTTCAGATTTCATCATCCACCAAGCCTCATCAATGACTAACAACCTTTTTTTCTTTTCTCGGCGGATGGCGGTCCAAATATAGTGAGTAATAATATACATGGCTACCGGTTTGAGCTCGTCTTCCATATCACGGATGGAGAAAACAATAAATTTGGCGTTGATATCAACATTAGTTGGCCTATTTATAAAGCCCGCCCATGAACCACGAGTATATTTAGATAATTTTTGGACTAAACCTTCCGCCCCTTCCATTCCAGATAGGACTAATTCAAAATCAGACAAAAGTGGTGGTTCCAAATTAGCAAAATCTGATTCCGGGGTAATGTCTTTTAGAGCATAAGTTTCACTAATGGCGCGGTCTATGATGGCATCCTCTTCTGGTGTTAGCCCACCAAACATAATTCTGAAAAGTCCAACTAAGTTTATAATGTTGGAACGCAAGACATCCGCTGGGGACTCGTCTTCTCGAGGAAAAGGCAGATCAAAAGGATTAATGTGATTAGAAGCATTTAAAGAAATATCAAAATTTTTACCACCCACGGCTTCGGCTAAAAACTGGTATTCTTTTTCTGGGTCAATGACTAAAACTTCAATATCAAACATCAAAGAACGCAAAATTTCCAATTTTGTGGCATAGCTTTTACCGGAACCAGACTTAGCAAAAGTGACAGAGTTATAGTTATCCAGAGAAAAACGGTCAAAAAGAACTAAACTATTATTGTGACGATTTATACCATAAAGTATTCCCTTGTCCGAAGTTAAGTCAAAAGAAATGAAAGGAAAAATACTGGATAAAGGTGAAGAATTAAGCTTGGAGTGAATGCCCAGCTCATCAGAGGCCGTAGGCAAGATACTTTTATACCCTTGTTCTTGTTGGAAGAGAGCGGGTTTGAGATAAACTAATTTGGATTCTAAGATAGATTTTACTTCGGATTCCAATTTATTTAATTCCTCCTCAGTGTCACCATAAAGAGTGATATAAACTCCAACATCAAAAAGCTTTTCTTGGGCCTGTTGCAGATTGTCCCGTAAAGATTCTAAGTCTTGATAAGCGGTGTCTAACATTGGATCACGAACCAAACCACGACTTTCTCTGGTATTTATTTGGCTTTGAACTTCGGCCACCTTTTTTTGAAAAGTTCGCAAAATTTTAGCTGTTTCAATGGGGTGAATAAAAATAGAAACATTAAAAATTTTATCCAAATTTATAATGGGAGCAAACCAACTCTCGGTTAAAAATCGGGGGTAAGAAATAATAAAGAATGAACGAGCAATTTTATCCCCTAAATTTATCTGGTTGGGGGTTATTTTTAAAGCCGAAGGGGCAATAATATCTTGTAATTCCAAAACACCAGCATCATATATTTCTTGAGGTAAGAAAGAAGTTAATTCTGGTTCGTTTTCTTTTTTCTTTTTTAAAAAATCAAATATTCCCATTTTGTTTAAAGTTTAATTGGTTTTTCCATATCACCCGGATTGAATAATTTGTAAAATAGTTCAATGGCTTCTTCCGTGCCAAGACTGATACTGCGGAGACCACAACGAGAAAGACCTTGCTCTACCACGGATACTCTCTGTTCTAATTGAGTGCGGTTTTCTTCAAAAGCGTCAATTTTTTCACTAGCCTTTTCTTTTTTGTTGGCATTAGGTAAAAACTTACCTAGTCCCTCATTTCTTTTGGTGTTTAAAATAGTAGCAGTAAAAGGAACAACAATAAAGAAAGTTTTGGACATAATGTTTTGGTTCTCAGTAAAATTTTTAACAAAGCCGATGTATTCTTTTATTTGAATTTTTAAGAGGTCATTTAATTCTTCGGTATAGCGTTTTTCCAAGGTGGCTAAATATGGTCTGATATCTAATTCTCGGCTTTGAATGGAAATTTGGACAGAAAAATCCAAGGAATTTAGAAAATTTTGGAATTGGTAAATGATCGCTTCCTGTTCATCAACAGACTTCAAGGCAAAGTTCAAAGCGGAGGTCAAAACAACCGCGCGTAAAGAGCCGTCTTTCATAATAATCACGCCGTCACGGACTTCCTTGATGGGAACAAAATCTTGAGTGGTTTTGGCTATAGGCATACTGTCTTTATTATAGCTTATTTTTCTTCGTGGGTCACTGGGTTTAAGCTTTCTTTAATATCTAAGCTCCATGTTAGATCGTGTAATTTACTTTGGGAAAGTTTAGGAACGCTAAGTGGCGTGCCAGTTACTCCTGCCCCATCCCCTATCGAAGCTTTTTCTGGTGTCTTTTCTTTCTTTTTCCAAAGATATAATTTACTGGAAACAAAATAACCAAAAGCGCTTTGGGCGATGTAAATTAGTGGTTTGTTGTTGATTTGATAAAAAGCCAAAGCAATAGATAATCCTAAAACAATGAAAATTAAAGGAATGGCTAAAATTAAAGGTAAAAAACGATACAAAATAAAAGATAGACCAGCTCCACCGGCTAAATAAACAAACTGTTTAATGGTCAAAGGACCAAAAATTTTATCTTCTACTTCAATAAATTGTGGAACTTGAAATCTCATATTATTATTTTATTTCCTCGCGATAAGGATCTGCTCCGCCATAAGGTCTCTTTTTTTCGTCTATTTGACGGGTCGGAATTTCTGGTAATTTATTTTCTGTTTTAACGTCTACCACTTGTCTGGTGGTAATGGTAATATCAGACATTTTAGATTGAAGCAGGTTTGAACCAGTTTCAACTAAGGAAACTCCTTTTTTGGGATTTAAGGAGTCTCCTTGGTTGTTGATCTGGATTTCTTGTGTTGGTCTGATTTCCAATTCCGTACCCGTCAATGTGACAGGTTGACTGGTGGGTTGAGTGAAGCTAGAGCGATTAGAAACCGGATTTTCAATTTCATCTAAAATTTGATCACGATTTAAACCAATTTCATTACTGTCCGTAAATTTTGTCGCTGGTGTTTCTTCTGCCTCTCCAGCTTCATTCATCATTTGTAAAGAATTTCTAATTGGTTTGAAAATATTTTCACTGATATCAAGCGCAATTATTTTTGCTTGATTAGATGGTATACCCAGCTCTCTTTGTAAGTTTGAAATATAATCGGCCAAGGGTTCCAATCCAATCATTACTAAGGTGGTTTCCATTTCCAATTTCCCCGCCTGGTCAATCAAGAGTCTTTGTCTTTGAGTGATTTCCTGTAATTTAGTTTTATAATCCACGGAAATAATCGCCCCTACCACATCTTTGGGGAGTTTTTTCATCTGTTCTGCTATTATTTTTTGTGTCTCGTCGTCCATATTGTTTTGATAATCTACTTGTAGTTTATCACAAATAGCGTTTATTAACATTAAACAAAATCAGAATAATTTTTCTTGGTGATTAAGATTGCGGTACTATCTTTATATGACTCTAAAAAATCTTTGGGGATTTTCCATTTTTGGTCAGTCAGTTTAAATTCAAAACCGTTTATTTTTCCATCTATTTCTTCCACATAGTCTATCTCTTTTTGTTCATAGGTACGCCAAAAGAAAGTATTTGGTTTATGCTCGTTATAATAATTTTTTTTCATTCTTTCCACAATCATAAAATTCTCCCATAAAGCACCAAGATCGTTTCTAATATTTGTCTCGTTAAAATTTTGGATAATACCATTTCTCATTCCTAAATCATAAAAATATATTTTTTTATTCTTGCCAATTTCGTTTCGTTTATTTCGACTTAAAGGATTCAGGCGAAAAATAACAAAAGACTTTTCTAGGAGTAAAATATACTTTTCAATTGTTTTTTTGTCAGTATTTAGTAAGCGAGAAAGCTCGGTAAAAGATACTTCCTGACCAAGCTGTAAGGCGAGGGCTTGTAAGATTTTTTCTACCAATTCTGGTTTTTTAAGACCTTCAAATTGTAAAATATCTTTGTATAAATAGCTTTCGGTTATTTCTTTGATGGTTTCTTTGGCTATTAAATTATCTGTGGCAGTGACAACTCTTGGATACATGCCATAAATCATCATATTTTCCATTAAACGGGCAATTTCTATCTCAGTTTGATTCGTTCTAAGCTCAGCTAGTGATATAGGAAACAAAAAAAACTCCGTTTTTCTGCCGGTTAAGGGCTCGTTTATTTTATTAGCCAAATCAAAACTGGATGAGCCGGAAGCGATTACCTGAATTTCCGGATAAGTATCAATTAAAAGTTTTAAAGTTATCCCGATGTTTTTTATTCTTTGAGCTTCGTCAATCAGTATCAACTTTTTATCACCTATATATTTTTTAAGTTCGGTTGAAGTTTTCTCGGTTAAGCTATTACGAACATCCGGTTCATCACAGTTTAAAAATAATGAAATTTCTTTATTCTCTTCGGCAATCTTTTTTAGGATTGTCGTTTTTCCAACCTGTCTAGCTCCATAGAGGACTATAATTTTACCTCCAAACAGAGCCTTTTTTATTTGTTTTTCTATTATTCTATTAATCATAATTCTCCTAAATTAAGAGACTTAACTCCCCCAATTTAGCAAAAATTGGATATTATGTCAAGCTTTTTTAATGTTTTCTAAAATTTATCTAATATGGTATATAGTTTT